>NZ_AZRL01000020.1 GCF_002895525.1 Petrotoga olearia DSM 13574 | reverse complement strand
ATAATCAAATTCATATATCCTTTTATATCATATATCTGTACGAGTTTATCAACAATATTTGCCACTTCTTTTCGACTGATAGTATCGATTCTACCCAAATTAGCGATTATCGTTTGATTGTTCTTACCGTTTACACGATAACTTTCTACTATTCTTAAGTATTCTTTCCCTTGATTGTTTTTTACGGTTCTAACATACATCCAAATCATCTCCCAACCTCATAATGTCTTTAATATTATACCACATAACTATTATGAAGTCAAGAAAATAATATAATTAAAAGAGAAAAAAGTGTCACTACATCAAAAAATTTTTTTCAAAAAAATAGGTGTTTTATCCCCTCAAACCCGCTTTCTTCCGTTCGGTTTACTGAAAATTCATCTCTCAACTGTCAAACTCAGGAAAAAGTTTAGAAAGTTTATAAAAAAACAAGAAGTAGACAAGTTTAACTTTCCAAAATTAAAATAAAAAAGGGCTAAAAGCCCTTTTTAATATATGAAAAACACTCTGGCTTCACCCGGATTGATTGTTACTCTTAAATGTGTATCCTGAACATTCCAAGAGCTTTCTCCTCTTCTGTAATTTTCCAATTTTGTTTGTATATTATGATCACTTTTCCAGGTATAATATCCGAGGTCTATATCGAAGAAGTACGGATTTTGAAAGTTGGTATTGATGGGTATGACAACTCCTTTTTCTCCGTTCCACCAAAACATTGCACTTGCATCTTCAGAAAAATCAATAAAATGATAATTATCAGGGTTTTTCAAAAGATCTTTGACTTCTTCTTTTAGTTTGCCCAATAAGGTGAGTAATTTCACCATATGATGGTCTGTATCCCAATGCAATACATACCAATCGAAGAATGCAAGTTTGCCATAAAATTGATCTGTTGAAGCTAAATTTTTAAATCTTTCCTCCACCGGATCATCTACATCTAAGCCTGTGTTCATAGGCTGAGGTTCAAAAAGCTCATATCCAGAGTTTATAAAAGTTATTCCGTTAGGCATGAAAGTATTTACCACCGCCGTTAACTTTGAAAAAGTTTCTTTACCTTCCCTAGTAACCGCTCTTGGGGTATCTGGTGTCTCTGCCGTTGCAAATGTAGGTAAAGATAGTTTCGGTGCTATTTCTGAGATAAATTTTTTGAATTTGCCTTCTTTTATTCTCGGCTCAGCCCACCATGAATTTCCCAAGATTCCATCATAACCACTTTTTTTTGCTTTTATATGGTTGTCCATGTTCAATTCTTCTGCTATTATTACAAAGGCAGGGTCGTAGTCTTTTGCCCTTTTTATAATTTCATGTTCAAGTTCATCAGGTAGAGCGTGGCCCATATCTAACCTTGCACCATCTATCCCGAAATTTTTCTGATAGAATGGGATAATGTTTGCTATTAAGTTCCAAAGTTCAGTATTTTTTTCTTTTCCTGGGAACAAACTCGATTTAACAACATCAAAGAGCACATAAGGAGGTTGATTTGCGCCATCTATATATTTTAGAGCTTCTTCTGGATGAGAAAGATAGAGTCTTAAGAAAGTGACATCCTCCCATGCCGGCTGGGGATCATTTATCCAATCTGAAAATCCTGGAACGGTTATTACTTTAAACTCTTTAGCTATTTCATCTAAAAAATCTGGATTATTTTTATTTTTATTTATAAAGTTCTCCCATTTTTGTGGATTCTGAGTTTTTGGATCCCATCTAAATTTTTTAAGATGATTATTGACTTGCTCGTCATTGTATACAATTTTTAAATTTTCTTTGCTTGGTTGAACAAATCCTAAACCTTCAACTTTAGGTGGGGCAAAATCGTTCATTTCATCTATATCTATCCAATAGAACCAATCGGGATGTTCTAAAATAAGGTCGTTGTCCCTTGATCCAGTTCTTGGTACAAAATCCAACAAGACTCTTATTCCAGCAATATGAGCAGCTTCGACGAAGGCTGCAAATTCTTGATCAGGTGTGAATTCACTTTCCAAAAGTGTGTCATGATAATCTTTTTCTACAGAGAAAAAGTTTTTGACTGCATAAGGTGAGCCTACTTCGCCTTTTTTAAATTTATTGCTTGATTGAGTTATCGGAAGTAAATAGATACTATCAACGTTATAGCTAGAAAAATAAGGTATTAACATCAGCATTTTTAAGAACGTTCCTGATTCAGTATAACCTTTTTCATCTATCGGAACGAATAAAGTAGTTTGATCATGAACATAGGCAGCTGTAGCTCTTACATGAGCAGAATAAACTATGCTTGTTCTAATCCAATCAGGGTTCTTAACATTTCTAATGAAAGAAAGAGGTTTGCTGTAATCCAATTCTTCTACGGTATTTATTAATAGATTATCTATTATGTTGGATATAAACTCATATGGATTAACAAAAAATTTTCTCCCAGATAGTTTAACCTTACCGGTATAATCAGGTGGCATCCATCTTTTCGGTATTGCGTAATCGTCTTTACCAAGTGAAATTTTACTTTTTAAATATCTGTTAATTTCAGATAGAATAGGCATCTTTTACTTCCCTCCTCAATAAAAATTGGCGGAGGCGGTGGGACTCGAACCCACAAGGGGATAAACCCCACCGGTTTTCGAGACCGGCCCCTTAGCCAATTCGGTGCACGCCTCCACAAGTTATTGTAACTATTTATTTTATAAGGCCCAAACCTTGGAGATACTTTCTGGCAACAATTTCTGGTTCTAAACCTTCAAAGTCAACCAAGTAATTCAGCCTTATAATTATATCCTCATTTAAATACAATGTCAATGGTTTTAAAATTTCTTGATTGACCAGTCAATTTTTGCTCCTTCACTGAATCCGTACCTTTCAAAAAAACCTGCCTTTACCTCTAAAGCATATTTGAAAGGTTTGTAAATTATGTAAATAGGGCAGGGTGATTCTTCACAAGGTTTCATATTTTGTATATCTAATATTGTTCCATTGCTATCTATAAAAGCGATATCAAGTTCAACAAAAGTGTTTTTCATCCAAAAGCCCCTTATTCCAGGATTTGGAAATACAAAAAGCATTCCATATTCTTCTGGGATATCTTCTCTGTACATTAAACCGAATTCTCTTAATTCGTTCGTATTAGCAATTTCAATAGGAATTGTCACAACTCTTCCTTCTTGTGAAATAGTTAGAGTTCCTTTCGGAAATTGCGGTATATTTATTGTTTGACTCAATAAATTGGTTGAAAGAATCATCGAAATTAAAAGAATAAAAGCCAGTTTTTTCATAATTTTTTGCTCCATAATGATAAATTAGGCTTCGAACTTTTGTCGAAGCCTATTTAAATTTCTTTTATCTTTTAATGTGATTTATAATTTCGTTTAAATCTGGTTGATCCCTTAATTCGTAAACTTTTAAAAATTCAATTTTTCCTTCTTCATCAATTAAAAAATTGGCTCTTTTGGAAAAACCGTTTTCTTTATCAAATATACCGTATTTTGTAGCAACTTCTCCGTGAGGCCAAAAATCTGACAAAAGTTTAAGCTTGTTGATTCTCATTTTTTCAGCCCATGCTTTTTTTGATGGAGACGCATCAACACTTATTCCCAAAGGTATTACATTGAGTTTTTCTAATTCGTCATATTTTACATCCAAATTTTTCATCTGAGTTTCGCAAACCCCTGTCCAGGCTAGAGGATGAAAGGAAAGTAAAACCTTTTTCCCTTTAAAATCAGATAAAGAAATTTCATTACCATTTTGATCTTTCACTTTAAAATCGGGAGCCAAATCTCCAACATTCAATGCCATAGTATCACCTCTCATCTCATTGAGTTTATAAAACCTTCTAATTTGTTTACATCTATGCTTCTTTTAAAAAGAGGATCTTTGTTTTGCTTATAAATAGTTAATTGTTCTTCAAAAGTTGGTTTTCCTTTTTCTTCATATATTATACCCAAGGGGATTTTGTCTTCTTGGAAAGCCGTTTGTAAAGCTTGCATTTTATCAGAGGGATCGTAATCTTCTCCTAATTTATAAGTGTGTTCATTAAACCAGGCGTAAGTATTTATTTTGTTAAACGTCACACATGGTTGGAACAAATCAATTAGCGAGTATCCCTTATGTCTGATAGCTTTTTTAATGATTTCTTTCGTGTTTTGCATATCTCCCACAAAAGCTCGTGCAACAAAAGTAGCTCCGTTAGCTATAGCCACAGCAATAGGGTTGAAGGGGTTTAGTATTACTCCGTTTACTTGAACCGGGGTGACCATTCCTTGTGGTGAAGTAGGAGAAGCCTGTCCTTTTGTTAATCCATAAACCCGGTTATCATGGACTATGTTTGTTATGTCCACGTTTCTTCTCATATTGTGGATAAAATGGTTTCCCCCTTCACCATACATGTCTCCATCGCCACTTTCAGCTACTACGTATAAATCTGGATTAGTCGCTTTTATGGCAAAAGCAACAGGTAAAGCTCTACCATGAAGGCCATTAAAAGCATTGTTTTTGAAATAATGAGGGATTTTTGCTGCCTGTCCTATTCCTGAAACGAGCACGAAATTGTTGGGAGTTATTTCTTCCATTTCTTCCAAGGCTTTTTTCAATATATTCAGTATTCCAAAATTACCACAACCAGGGCACCAAGCAATGTCTAATTCTTTTTCATTTTCTAGGCTAAAAATATTTTTTCTTTCACTCATTGTAATTCCTCCCTTATTTTAGCGGTTAACTCTTCAACGGAAAACGGCATTCCATTGAATTTTAGTATCTTACTATCTATTTTTATGCCAGTTTCTGCTCTTATTAACTTGGCAAATTGGCCTGTGGCATTGTTTTCAACATCAATTATTTTTTCTGCTTTCACTAAAAATTCAACGGCATTTTCTGGGAAGGGAAAAACTTGACTAAAGTGAAGCATAGCAAGATCTTTATTATCTATATTTTCTATTGCCTCTTTTACAACATTATAGTTTGAACCCCAACATACTACGAGATATTTGTAGTTTTCATTTCCAAAGAATTCTGGAGAAACAAAATCATCTTTTAAAGCGTCATATTTTTGGAGCCTTTTTTCCACCATTTTAATTCGAATATCCAAATCTTCAGTTAAATGACCTTCCTCGTCATGTTCATCACTATCCACGATAACTAATCCTTTACCGAAGTTGGGTATGCCTCTTGGTGAAACGCCGTTTTCTGCTTTTGATAAATCATATCTTTTATAATCTTCAGCAGTTTCGACGAAATATTTTTTATTTTCAATTTTGGAAAGGTCCAACTTTTTAACGTTATAATACGAATCAACAAAAAATTGATCTGTCAAAATAAATACTGGGATCTGATATTTATCGGCGATATTAAACGCCTTTTGAGTTAAATAGAAAGCTTGTTCAAGATTACCAGGAGCAAAAACCAGCCTTGGAAATTCACCATGGCCAGCGTGTATAGCAAGATTTAACCCTTCTTGAGCGGTTCTTGTTGGTAAACCTGTTGCAGGTCCAGGTCTTTGAGCTAGGTGAATTACTAATGGTGATTCGATCATACCAGCTAGAGAAAGTCCTTCTTCCATTAAGGCAAAACCACCATCGGAAGTAGTTACCATTGATCTTGCACCAGCGTACCATCCACCTATCGCCATGTTGATCGCGGCTATTTCATCTTCGGCTTGTTCGACTAAAATATCGAAATTTTTTGAGAAGTCAGCTAAATCAACAAGAACTCCCGATCCAGGTGTCATGGGGTATGCAAAAATCGAATCACAATTTCCGGCCAACGCACCTAGAGATACCGCATCAGTTCCACTAATTAATAGATCGTCTTTTAAAGTTTCATTTGCAGAGATCTCTATTTTTATCTCTCCGTTTTCAGAAAAGTCTTTACCCAATTTGTAACCTTCTGAAGCAGCTTTTATGTTATCTGAAACAATTTTTTCTCCTTTATCTCCAAATCTTTCTCTTAGATACTCTTCTATCGTTTTTATGTTTATTTTGAAAAGACCCAAAATTACACCAACAGCAACTATATTTGCATATATTTCATTGCCTATTTCTTTTGCAATGGAGAGGATGGGGACGTTGAAAAGATTTTTGTTTTCTAATTTCAAAGAATCGTTGTCTGCTATGATTAGGGTATCTTCATTCACTCTGTCTCCTAGATGTTCAACTGAACTTTTTGTAAGAGGTATGAGTATATCAATTTTGTCAACGTAACTTTTTACAGGTTTGGAACTTACCCTTATTTCAGTTGAATTGCTTCCACCTCTAACCCTCGACATGTACTCTTTTGTGGCAAATACGTAATAACCTTCCCTTTTAAGAATAAAAGTTAGCAGTCTTTCTATCGTTTGAATCCCTTGGCCTGCTTCACCAGATAAGACGATTGATACATCTTCTTTAATAGTTTTATTCATTAGGATTCCTCCTCAAATTTTGTTTTCTACTTGTTCAATTATATCAGACAAAATAAGTCGAAAATGAAATGCAATGTAAAAATTTTAAATATTTTTATAATTTTTGATTATGAAATTATAAAAGGAATTTCCAGCCATTTTTGTTTAATTTAAATTCTACAAATTCACCTCGAAAATCGTAATTTACTTCTTCTGGAAGTACTATTGTTTCATAATTCTTTAAGTTAACGAATACCCCAAAACCTTTTTTATTTTCGTTGGAAAATCTTGAAAAGCTAAAGTATTTTGTACACAATCCTTCAACTTTTCTAGAAATAGAGTAACTCGTGTGAATATTGTTGAGAACTTTTTTAGATTTATCAACATGTATTTCTCGAGGTCTTCCCCAGTCGTATAATCTATAAGTTAAATCTGAACTTTGTTGTATTTCAAGTAAAAAGCTATTAGGTCCTAAGGTATGAACGGTTCCTGCGGGTATGAATATAGAATCGAATTTGTTCATTTCATAATTTTCTAATACCTCATCCCATCGATTGTTCTCAAAAGCTTGCAAAATATATTCGTTATTATTTGATACTTTAATTTGACCGTTATCTTTCAGAAAGTACCAAGCTTCCGATTTTCCCCATGGCTTGTTTTCTAATTGTTTAGCCATTGTATCATCCGGGTGCAATTGTATGGAAAGCCAGGATGAGGTTGCTATTAGTTTTAAGAGTAAAGGAAACTTTGGGAAAAGTTCACTTGCTTTTCCATACTCTCCTTGGCTATTTTTCCCATATAGGACGGTTTCACACCCATCTAAAGGTGAATATAGCCAGACTTCTCCTATCGGCTGGGGTTTTTGGTATTTGAAAATTTTGTTTAATTCACTACTTCCCCAAATTTTTTCACTAAAAACTGGTTTTGAAATAAGGGGTTCTAATATCTGCATGCTTACCTCCTGTTAAATTCTTTGAATTCAGTTTCTAATATGCTCAGTCGTAATAATATTTTGTCTTTATATGCTTCTGAACCGCCGTTGTAAATACTGTATGCATCTTCTTCACCATAACGTAATTTGATATCGTATAAGTATAAGATAGAAGTCATTAATTGTACGTCCGGCCTTTCTTTTACCATATCCCAATACCAGGGCTCGAAGAAATTGACTCTCTGGTAAAATTCAGGATAATAATGTTTTAAATACCAATAAGTAGGGGCTTGAATTTGAAAATATCCTAAGCTATCTCCATTGTCCCCTTTTATGTTTTTAAAATTTGTTTCTACTATTCCTATAGCAAGTAATTCGATAGGGTAAACATATTCAGTTACATAGGGAAATTCTTTATATAATATTTCAAAAACTTTAACGAATTCTTTTATTGTTGTATCGTCCAAAGTATAGTTGCTTTTTAAGTATTTTTCAAAAAAAATGATTTGTTTTTCATAGTTAGACAATTTGGAAACTAGAAAAACAATTATTGTACAAGTTATTATAAGTAATGCAAGTAGAAATAGATACTTCATACTTCTATCAGCTAAGGATTGTCTCATTTAGCTCTCCTCAGTGTTATTTTTATATATTAAAATAATTATACCATTTTTTGCCAAAATACTTAATCAGATTTTAATAAAAATCAGCTGTTTTGTTTATATTAATATTTTAAAAAAATCACACAATCTTTTCTCACAAATAATATAATGATTCCTAAATTATGTTAAAATATTGAATGCTGAGAAGCAGAAAAATGATTGGTAAAAGGAGTATTTAAATGCTTTTGGACAATGTTGCCTTGGGGAGATACGTTGAATTAGACTCATTGATGCACTCTCTCGACCCAAGGGGGAAACTTTTAGGGTTGTTCGTTTTAGCAGGATTCGCTTTTTCTATAAACAGCTTTTACGACGTTTTAATTATGTCTTCGTATACTTTGTTGTTGATGTTGTTATCTAAATTAAGTTTGAAGTATTATATGAAATCCTTAAAATCAATTTGGTTTATAGTTATCTTTGCCTTTGTAATTCAATTATTCACAATAGGAGGAAATACACTTTTTAAGATCGGATTTATTAGAATAACAGATACCGGTTTATTTAATGCCGCTATAATTACCTTCAGAATATTATTTGCAGTTTTGTTATCTTCTGTTCTCACGTTAACTACTTCTCCTACCTCTTTAGCTCATGCTCTGGAGGATATCTTGAGATGGTTTTTTGTGCCAAAACGATTTGCCCATGAAATATCGATGGTAATGACGATAGCTATAAGATTTATCCCTGTAATTGCAAATGAAGCGGATCGAATAATGAAGGCACAATTAAGTCGTGGAGCTAACTTTGATGATAGAAAATTGACCGGAAGGATTAGAGGGGCTATATCTATAATTATTCCTTTGTTGGTGTCTGCCCTGAGGAGGGCTGAAGATTTGAGTATTGCTATGGAAGCAAGAGGATACAGCGGTTGGGAAGGGAGAACAAGATTTAAACAGTTTAATTGGGAAATAAAAGATACTTTTTTCCTTATTTCTTTTTCTTTCGTATGTTTCACTATTATTTTTATTTAGTGGGGGTTTTTGATATAATTTAAATAGATAAAAAACATTGAAAATAGATTTGAGGTGTCCAATGAATTTTCAACACTTATATGGACCTATTCCTTCTCGAAGGTTGGGAAGATCCTTAGGAGTAAGTCCAATACCTTTAAAAACTTGTAATTTTTCTTGTGTATACTGTCAGTTGGGAAGAACGGTTAACATGACAAACCAAAGAAAAGAATTTTTTGATTTACAAGATATTTTGGGAGAGTTTGATTTTTATATTAAAAACGGAGTATGTAAGTTTGACTTTGTAACAATAGTTGGTGAAGGCGAGCCATTATTATACTCTAAAATTGGAGAACTAATAAAATCTATAAAAGCTTATATTGATAAGCCCGTTGCCGTAATTACGAATGGGGCACTACTGTCTGAAGAAAAAGTAAGAGAAGAGTTAAGTGAAAGTGATCTGGTAATGCCAACACTGGATGCCTATGACCAAAGGACATTTAAAAGGATCAATAGGCCTCATAAAAGTATATCTTTTGATTCTTATGTTAATGGACTGATAAGTTTTTCTAAAAACTTTAAAGGTAAAATCTGGATGGAATTTATGATGATAAAAGGGCTAAATGATGATGAAGAATCTTTAAGGAAAATCAAAGGACTTTTTAATAAGATAAATTATGATAGATTATATATAAATTTACCGATGAGACCTCCAGCGGAAGATTGGGTAAAAGTTCCAGAAAAAGTAAGAGTTGAATTGGCTCAAAATATCTTAGGAGGAATATCCCTTGATTTTTTAGCGAAGGAAGATTTTTACAGCTCGATTGGAGATGATTTTGAAGCTATTTTAAGTATAATAAAAAGGCATCCGATGAATCAGTACGAAATTGAGAGCTTTTTAAATCAAAGAAAATGTGAAAACAAAAATGTGATTTTTGAAAAATTAGGAAAAGATGAAAAGGTTGAAAAAGTACAGTATTTTGGATTAAATGTTTACAGGTTAACATCTGTGAGGAGGTAAATAAATGTCTGAAAATAAAAAAGATAAAGAAAATAAAAATACCAAAGAAGAAAAAAAGAAAGTAAGATTTTCCAATATAATTTGGGTTTATATAATATTTGCGGTTATTTTTATTGGTGCTCTCGTTGCTTTGAATTGGGAAAATAACCCCATCATATCCTATTCTGAAATGTTAAGCTTGATCAATAACGGCCAGGTAGAGTCCATAAAAATAAATCAAAACGGGGACGTGACAATATTTGCTAAAGATGGTTCTACTTATGAATCTTTTTCTCCGGCTTTGGTAATTGATAAACAGTATGTGAATAGTTTAATTCAAAAAGGTATAAAAGTCGAGTATATCGAAAGCGTAGCCTCAAAGTGGTGGTTTGGTTTATTGATTAACATAATTCCTATAGTAATAATGGTACTTTTCTTTTTTTGGTTATATCGTTCCGCTGCATCAGGTGCTAAAAGCAGTATGAACTTTGGAAAGAGTAAGGCAAAGGAGTATGAACCCATTGGTGAAAAAGTTACTTTTAAAGATGTAGCAGGAATCGATGAAGTTGTGGAGGAAGTAGAGGACATTGTAAAATTTTTGAAAAATCCTCAAGAATTTCAAGAATTAGGTGCAAGAATGCCTAAAGGAACTTTGCTGGTAGGCCCTCCAGGAACGGGTAAAACTTTGACAGCAAGGGCTATAGCTGGTGAAGCAGGAGTACCCTTTTATTATGCAAGTGGTTCAGATTTTGTTGAACTTTTTGTAGGAGTTGGTGCATCCCGAGTTAGAGACCTTTTTAAAACAGCTAAAGAAAATGCTCCTTCAATAATATTTATTGATGAGTTAGACGCAGTAGGTAGACAAAGAGGAGCTGGACTTGGCGGCGGGAACGATGAGAGGGAACAAACTCTTAACGCCTTGTTGGTGGAACTCGATGGTTTTGATTCTTCTACAGGTGTTGTTGTAATGGCTGCTACAAATAGACCTGATGTTCTTGATAAAGCTTTACTTAGACCCGGTAGGTTTGATAAGAAAGTATTAGTTGGACCACCGGACAGAAAAGGAAGAGAAGAAATTTTAAAGATACACACACGTAAAAAGAAAATAGCCCAAGATGTTGATTTAACATTGTTAGCTAAAAGGACGCCGGGCTTCGTAGGAGCAGATTTAGAAAATCTCGTTAATGAAGCTGCTTTAATAGCCTCAAGAAAGAAGAAAGTTCAAATTGAAATGAATGATTTTGAGGAGGCTATTGATAGAGTATTAACTGGTCCGACCAAAAAGTACAGAATAATATCCGATAAAGAGAAGAAAATTTTATCGTATCATGAACTAGGACATGCTGTATTGGCTTATTTATTACCTAATACCGACCCTGTTTATAAAATTACTATAATTCCAAGGGGTATAGGCTCATTAGGATCTACTTTACAAATTCCTGAAAAAGACAGATACCTAATTAAAAAATCTGAAATACTTAATAGAATCGTTGTAGCCCTTGGAGGAAGAGCGAGTGAGAAATTAGTGTTCAATTTTGCTACCACAGGCGCAAAGGATGACCTAAGAAAAGCTACGGACTACGCAAAATCCATGATTTATAGGTTAGGAATGTCCAAAAAGTTGGGACCGGTGTATTGGGAAGGAGAAGAGGAAGAAATATTTTTGGGTAGTGAGTTGACAAAACAAAAGAATTATTCCGAAGAAACTGCAAAAGAACTTGACGTTGAAGTTAAGAAAATAATTAACTCTATGTATGATAAAGCTGTTGAGCTGCTTCAACAAAATAAAGAGAGAATAGATCTTCTAGCTTCTTATATTTTCAAAAAAGAAACGATCTATGGAGATGAATTCAAAAACCTTATGAATAAAAGCCTTGAAGAGTTAAAAGAATATATTGGTGGAGAAAAAGAAATAAGTGAATTTCTTAAAATAGATGTTGTAAATCATGTTAACTATCAACCTGTGTAAAAAGAGAGGAGAAGATAATGATAAGAGCTATTATTTTTGATATGGATGGGGTCATCATTGATAGTGAACCGATTCATTATGATGCAAATAAAAAAATTTTTGAGGAACTGGGAATTCCAATGAATAGAAGTTTATATAGCAATTATATAGGTGTAAGTAACCAAGAGATGTGGCAAGACTTAAAAAATGAGTACAATCTACAGCAAAGTTTAGAAGAGTTGGTCGAAAAACAAAACTTAGAGAATTTGGAATTATTAAAAAAATGTGTTAAAGAGCCTTTAGAGGGTGTAATAGAGCTATTACAAACACTGAAAGAAAACAATTATAAAATAGCATTGGCTTCTTCCTCCCCGATGAGATTGATCAAAGAAGTTCTTTGCATGTTTAACATTGAGAAATATTTTGAAGTTGTAGTGAGTGCAGAAGACGTTACTCAAGGCAAACCTAAACCAGATATTTTTATATACACTGCTGGATTGTTAAAGGTTAAACCATACGAATGTGTAGTTATAGAAGACTCAAAGAATGGCGTAAAAGCGGCTAAAGTTGGTGGAATGAAATGTATAGGTTTTAAAAACCCTAACTCGCTCAATCAAGATCTATCGAAAGCAGATTTAGTGGTAGAAAATATGAAAGAAATAACTTTAGAATTAATAGAAAAGTTAGAAAAAGTGGAAGCTTAAGATTAAAGGATTTTAATTATTTCATAATTTTTTTGGCTATTATGCTAGGAGATAAAGAGAAATCAAAATTAACTTCTAAAAAAACGCTTGTGACAATAATAGAGAACAACACCGTCACAAACAACTTATTTATGGATTTCCCCATTTTTATGAATAATAAACGTTGTCCACAAACCAATCCATTTTCATTAATTCTTCGTCTTCGATATCTTTGCCTTTTGAGACTTTTATATTACCAGCTTTATCAAAAATACAGCCCCTGAAAGGATGAAATCTATTCTCTATAATATCTGTTCTCACAGTATCAATCAGGTTTTTTGTTGTAGAAGGAACTATTTCACTTATAGGGGACAAACAAACAACTCCGCTCTTAAGCCCACCCCAAAAGTTCTCGATCTTTTCTGAACCGGAAAATAATCTAAATAAAGAGAAATTTGACCCTCTCAATACATCTTTAATGATGTTTTCATAATAAACACCCCAATTCCATACCACGGAGGTTAAATGGGTAGTTGGGGCGTAATCTTTCATATCAAAATGGTAACCAATGGTATAGACACCGTATTCTTCTCCAACTTTGCAAACTTCAGGAGAATCTTGATGGTGAGTTAAAACATCCACTCCGATTTCATTTATTAAATACTCTGCCGTGTCTCTTTCGTATTCTAAATTGCTCCAAGTATTCGTCCATCCAACAAATACTTTTGATTTTGGATTAACGGCTTTTGCCCCTAAAGCAAAAGCATTTATTCCCATTATAACTTCAGGTATACCGTAAGAAGCAACGTAACCTATTTTATTGTTGGTTGTCATAGCCCCTGCTATCATTCCAGAGAGGAACCTTGGTTCGTACATGCGACCGAAATATGTATTAATATTCTTGGTAGTACGATATCCGGAAAAATACATGAATTTAACATTTTGAAAATCCTTTGTATTCTGATTTTGTAAGAAGTCAAAACTGGTAGAAAATATTAGGTCGAATTTTTCTTCTTCTAGTTGTTCTAATATTCTTTCATACGTTTTTAAATCGGAAATATTTTCAAAATACTTTGTTATTATTTCACTTCCTAAACGTTTTTGAACGTATCTTCTTCCCAATTCATGGGAATATGTCCATGCGGACTCCCCTATTGAAGTGTTGTAAAGGAAAGCGACTTTTAATGTTTTCCCCGCGAAAATCTGAGGTAATTTGAATAAAGGTTCTGATGGTTTACCTAGACGTTCTTCTAGTTCTTCTATTAATTCGTTAACTTGCTCCCTCATTTCTCTCTCAATAACAGGAACATTCTCCAAACCAAATTTTTTTAGATATTCTAAAAAGGCCTCTTCTTCAGTGAGTGAAATCTTGTCCTTAGCAATTTCCCTATACAGCTTCCTAAATAAGAGATATACTGAAGTGATCGATTCATCATATTTTTTCTCAACAAACTCACTTTTTTTCTTATAATCTTTGATTAACTCGTAAAGTTCTTTGAATTTGCCCTCTTTGTTGAACCAGATTATATTGATTTTTGTCTTTTTATAAAAATCTAAAAATTCATAGTAGATTCTTATTTCAGGATTATTTTCATCCCATTTTGGAATCAACCTCGTAACTTCCCCACGGACTGAAAAGGCGTCTGAATATTTCAAAATGCTTACCCTTTTGTTTCCTTCAACAATGTAAAACCAGTTCATATATTCGTAGGCTGTTACAGGATCTCTTATTCCTTCAGATATATGAGCTTCATACAAATTAATCCATTTGCTTGCAAATTCTGAATCAGTTTTCATTAAAGGATAGAAATTTGCTGAAAAAGATATTGAACGAGAATGGTAATATGTTCCTTTGATTCTTTCTATAGGGATATCTATAAGGCCAAGTTTTTCTTCTTTAATTATTTCAACGTTGTGGATGATATCTTCTAAACACGGCAGATACCCCTCTTTTCCTTTTGAAATATTAGCCAAAAAGTCTTTATTTGCTAATCTATTAGCTTTTTCGTACTCGCTTCTGCTGAGACTTCTTGAGGTTCCATACACCAGTTTAGCCCCCTTTTTTTGTGGGCACGTTAAGGGGTAAACCCCTTAAGATCCCCAAGTTCAAAATCAAAGTTTATTATAAAAAAGATTTTTTGCAAGAAACAGCAAAACCTTTTAGGGATATATTCTTATAATAATAATTCTATAATACAACACAATAATTAAAATTTCGTTTAAAAAAATTAATTATCCTCTAAATTAAAATAGTTTTTGTACTTATCTTTTTATAAGTACGAATTTCTATAATTTCTTTTTTTTCATCATTGTATTTTATTAATTTGTAAGGTACGGCATTTATTAGATAAGATACATTATTTAAGAATTTAATTTCAAAATCAAGCTCCTGAAAATGGTATCTTGGATGGATATGACCGTATATCCAAATTTTCGGAAGTGCTCTAAGATAAAATTCCCCCAAGGCTCTTGAAGGGGTATGAGATTGACCGTATTTTTTTATTGTATTTTTTATGTAAGGTGGATTGTGTGTAATCATTATATCAATTTGCTTATTCTTGCCGCCTTTAAAGATTGTGTTGAAAAGTATCTCTCTTTTAAATTTATTAATATCACTTTCTTTGAAATAAAAAGGTCTATATCCATGAGCTAGAGCCCCAGAAAATCCTGCTACTATGATATCTTTGCCTATGAATTTTTTTAAGTTAACTATGCCATGATTTAAAATATAGGCTCCTTTGTATACCTTTGAAAAAGAGTTGTTTTCCTCTTCGTATAATTTATAATACTTTTTGTCATGATTACCGTGCACCATCAAGCTTAAGGATGGTTTGAATTCGTTTATTACATAATCCATATATTGTGGAGAAAGATCTCCACCGCAAATAAGTAAGTCAAACTTTTTCTTGTCTTTATTTGTTAAATATACTTCCTCATCAGAAATTGCAATTATATCTATCATCATTTTAATTCCTTTTTAATTAGAGCCTCTATAAAATTATTTTATCAAAAAATATAAATAAGTTGAAATTTTGCGTAATAATAAAGTCAAGGATTTCTACAGAATTGATAGAAAGTATGAGAATCGATGGAGCAAGCGAATTAAAAATATTTTAGAGGATCATAATACAGTTATCTCAACCTGTAATAGCTGTCTTAAAAGATTATAATGTAGGCTCAGCTTTAGCAGCTGGATTAATTATTCTTTTCCGAAGATGTTCACGAGGAAGGGAACTGTCCAACTATAGCCCAGTATATCCTAGAGGATCGCTCAACCAAGTATGGTCTTCCATGGCTGCAACATTATTTCTTTGAATTATCAACGATTATAGGTAATTTGAGCCGATTAGGCAGAATTATAAGCGGTTATTGTATAAATAATTAATTTCATTTTAGAACGAATTAATTGTATAATATAAATAAGAATTTATAAAAGGAGATGATCAACGTGAGTAAAGTCGAAGATTATTTTAATGTGGAAGGCAAAGTGATAGTAATAACAGGTGGAGCAGGCGTTCTATGCTCTGAAATGGCTAGGTCTTTGGGAGAAGCTGGTGGAAAGATTGTTATACTGGATCTATCAGAAAGAGCCATGGATATGTTAAGTATTGAACTGGCAGAAAAAAATGTTGAACACATGTGGATTAAAACCAACGTCTTGCAAAAAAATGATTTAGTAATAGCAAAAGATGAAATTCTTGAAACATTTGGTAAAATAGATATACTGATAAACGGGGCAGGTGGCAACAAACCCGAAGCAACAACAAGTAAAGATAAATCTTTTTTTGAACTCCCAGAAGATGCAGTACAATGGGTTTTTAACTTGAACTTCTTAGGTACATTTTTGGCAAGTCGAGTGTTTGGAGAATATTTTGCAGAAAAAGGTTATGGAGAGATAATAAATATCTCATCGATGAACGCATTTAGACCCTTGACAAACATCCCTGCTTATTCTGCAGCTAAAGCTGCTGTGAGTAATTTTACGCAATGGTTAGCGGTTCATATGAACCACAACTATTCCAAAAAGATAAGGGTCAATGCTATAGCTCCAGGATTTCTATTAACTAATCAGAATCGATTCTTGCTGACCAATCAAGACGGTAGTTTAACCCAAAGGGGAAATCAAATATTGAATCATACACCTATGGGAAGATTCGGAGAGCCTAAAGATCTAGTTTCTACAGTGATGTGGTTGATAAGTGATAGTTCTGAGTTTGTTAACGGTGTTGTTGTTCCAATAGATGGGGGCTTCTCAGCGTATAGTGGCGTATAATATATTTTATTTTTCTTTGGGAGAGAGTTAGATAAAAAATGGAAGGAGTTGATGTAATGGATCAGCAAAAGAGCGATATAGCGGTTATAGGAATGGCGGTGATGGGGCAGAACCTTGCTTTAAACATGGAATCTAAGGGTTTTAAGGTATCCGTTTACAATAGAACAAATGAAAAAACCGAAAGATTTGTTGAAGAAAGAGCAAAAAATAAAAATATCCGAGGGACCTACTCTATTGAAGAACTTGTTTATTCATTAGAAACACCAAGAAAGATCATTCTGATGGTTAAAGCTGGTAAACCGGTTGATGATGTAATCAACGAACTTTTACCCTATTTGAATAAAGAAGATATAATCATAGATGGAGGGAATTCTTATTACAAAGACACAGACAGGAGATACGAAGAATTACATAAAAAAGGAATAAGATTTTTAGGAACTGGTATAAGTGGAGGGGAATACGGCGCATTACATGGTCCATCCATCATGCCTGGGGGAGATAAATCCGCATATGAAGAGGTAAAAAATATACTTGAAGCGACTGCTGCTCAAACAGAAGATGGTCCATGCGTTGCTTACCTTGGCCCAAAATCAAGTGGGCATTATGTGAAAATGGTTCACAACGGGATAGAGTACGCCATAATGGAATTAATAGCAGAAATATACGATATTATGAGAAAAGTGTTTAAAATGACTCCTCAGGATATGAGTAAAATATTTAAAGAATGGAATGAAGATCACAAATCTTATTTGATGGAAATTACTTATAAGATTTTAGAGTGGAAAGACGAAGAAACTGGTAAGCCAATTGTTGACGTCATTTTAGATAGTGCAAAACAGAAAGGTACCGGGAAATGGAGTGTTCAAGACGCTTTAGACTTAAATATATCCATACCCACTATAAACGCTGCCGTAAATGCAAGAACCTTGTCCTCAATAAGAGATGAAAGGATGAGGATTGGAGAAATATATGGAACCCCCAATAAAATGAGTGTAAATGAGAGCTTTATAAATTCATTAAGGGATGCGTTGTATATTTCAACGATAATTGCTTATGCGGAAGGTATGAAGCTGTTGCAAGTAGCATCTAAAGAATATGAATATAATTTAAATCTATCAGAAGTCGCAAGAATCTGGGAAGATGGATGTATAATAAGATCCGAATTTTTAAAACCAATACAAAGAACGTTTAAAAAAGATTCCAATTTAGTAAATTTGATAATTTCTGATGAATTCAAAAGTGATTTTAAGGAGAAAATTCCAAAGTTGAGAGAGGTAGTTTCAGAGATCAAAAAAGCTGGTCTACCTATTCCTGCTCTAAGCTCAGCCCTTGATTATTTTGATGGGTTAAGGTCAAAAGAGTTACCGGCGAATCTGATTCAGGCACAGAGGGATTATTTTGGTGCTCACATGTACGAAAGAAGGGACAAAGAGGGAATATTTCACACAGAATGGCAAGATATACATAATATCTAAAAAAAGGGGGTAAAGAGGTGTCCGAAGACAATACTAACATTGCGATAGTAAATTCCAGTACATTTGGAATATACTTTCCCGATTTAATGCAACGATTAAAGAAAATAGGTATTGTGGAAAGGATAACTGTCGATCCTAAGATACCAGGAAGAGAGTTAGCAGGCAAATTGAAAGGTTGTAAGTTTGTTATAGCAAGCGTTACACCAAACTTTACTTCAGAATTTTTTCAATACAATAAAGATGTAAAACTAATTGCTCGGCACGGCATTGGATACAACAATGTGGATATTAAATCCGCAACAGAAAACGGGGTTATGGTCACAAGGGTTCTTGGAATTCACGAAAGAGATTCAGTTGCAGAACTTGCTATTGCTTTGATTCTCATCTGTTTGAGGCAAATTATTCCTGCCAATAAAGCGGTTAAAGAAAATAAATGGCAAGATAGAAAAGGTTTTGTTGGTGGTGAGCTGTCAAAATTGACGGTAGGAATAATTGGTTATGGAAACATTGGTAGCCGAGTTGCTGAGATAGTAAAAGAAGGATTCGGTTCAGAAGTAATAGCTTATGACCCTTATATAGCTGACAAGGTCATAGAAAAAACCGGGGTAAAACCTGTAAGTTTTGAAGAACTTTTAAAAACATCCGATGTAATAAGCCTGAACGCTTCTTTAAATGAAGGGAACTATCATTTCATAAACAAAAGAGCTTTCGACTTAATGAAAAACGAAGTAGTAATAGTTAACACGGCAAGGGGAGAATTGATAAACCAGGATGATTTTATTGAAGCTTTAGAATCTAAGAAAGTTTCAGCTGCGGGGCTTGATGTATTAGAAGAAGAACCAATAAACCCAAGTAATCCATTATTGAAATTCCCTAACGTATACATAGTACCTCATATAGGAGGATATGGGAAGTATTCATTAAGAAAAATGGATGAAAAAATGGTTGAGGATATTGAAAAGTTGATGAAAGGTGAAATTCCTGAACAAATAGTTAACCCAGAAGTTATAGAAAAAATTATAACAGAATTCAAAGGTAGAAAATAAGTTATTAGTTTAAGGTGGTCTGCAGTGGCAAAGACTTCCTTAATCCTTATGGGTGGGGAGCGTTTTAAAAATTTTTGAATATTAAAGAAAAAAAACAACAAAAGGGGTTTATTGTTATGAAATATGTTTTAGTCCTCGATGTGGGAACGACAAACATGAAAGTAGCAATTGTAAACGAAATAGGAGATATCATTTCTCAAAAAATCAAAAAGTTAAATTTAGTTCAGCCCGTGGAAGGGGCAGCGGAACACGATCCTCAAGAATTATGGGAAAACTTTTTGGATATATCTAAAAAGATAATCACAAACTTTGAAGGTGATATTTCATTATTAATTTTTTCTGGGTATCAATTTGGTTTTCTTCCGATAGATCAAAAAGGGAATCCTTTGATGAATATGGTCACACTTTTAGACACAAGATCACAGAATATAATGAACGAAGTAGGAGAAAGATTTTCCTTTGAAGAAATATATCAAAAGACTGGCTGCCCACCTGCCTTTAATTATACAATAGCGAGAATATTGTGGTTGAAAAAAGAAAAACCAGAAATTTTTGCCAAAACCTATAAATTTTTGGACATCAAAAGTTTCTTCACATTCAAATTAACAGGGAAATGTTACACTGAACCAAGTTTAGCCTCTGTTACACAACTTTTGGATATAAAAACGCAAAAATGGGATGAAGAACTAATAAAAAGATTAGGCATTGAAAAAGATCAATTGCCAAATCTTGTACCTGGGAATGTAATAGTGGATACGGTAAAAAAAGAAGTAGCTAAAAAAATAGGCTTAGAAAAAGAGATTCCTATTATGTTAGGAGTATATGACGGTGGAGCAATGATTTTAGGAATGGGGGGTTATAAAAAGAGCGCTGTATGTAATTTAGGTACCACTGCAATGTTTAGAAGCGCCTATAATGAGCCATTACTTGATAAAACAGGGCAATATAGGCTTCAAACCTATGCTTTATTACCCGGTATGTGGGCTATAGGAGGAGCGGTGAACAACGCGGGTGTAGTTTTGGAATGGTTCAGAAATAATATAGCTAACGGTATGAGTTATGATCAGATAAACGAAGAGGTTTCGAAGGTTAAAACAGGTTCCGAAGGGCTTATTTGCTTTCCATTTCTAACAGGAGAAAGAGACCCAAGAATAGGTAGCTTATCTACCGGTAGTTTTTTTGGATTGAAAACATTTCACAACTTAAGTCACATGGCAAGATCTATATATGAAGGTGTAGGTTATGGGCTAAACATGATAAAAACAGCTTTAGAAGAAAACGATGTTAATTTAAAAAGATTAACAGTAGGGGGCTCAGGCAGCAAAAGCGATGTCTGGGTTCAAATTTTAGCTGATATATTCAACATCCCTGTAACCAAATCAAAGACCGAAAATGCAACATTGATAGGTGAATCGATGGTAGCTTTTTCACAATTGGGAGTTTACAACGATATTGAGCAAGCTGGGGAAGTTATGATAAAGTTGGGAAAGAGCTTTGAACCCCAAACCTCTTCAGTTAAAACATATGAAGCTTATTATAATTTTTTTGTGAAAATGATTCAAAACTATCGGGATATGTATACCTTACATACCCAATTGATCAATTCTTGAGGAGAAGCAGAAAAATGGCAATAAAATTCAGAGAAGCAAAAATAGAAGATTATGAACAGATGTATAGATTGTGGAAAAAAACAGAAGGCATGGGTTTAAGCGAATCTGATACAAAAGAAAATATTGAAAGATTTTTGAATAAAAATCCTGGTTTAAATTTTGTATGTGAAGATGATGGACAAATTATTGGTACAATTCTATGTGGCGAAGATGGAAGAAGAGGATATCTCTACCATCTTGCTGTTGATAAGAACTATAGAAGAAATGGGATAGGGGAAAAATTGGTAAACTTGGTTTTAAGCAGTTTAAAAGAAAAAGGTATAATAAAATGTCATTTATTTGTGTATTATGAGAACGAAATTGGCAAGACATTTTGGGAAAAAACAGGTTGGTACAAACGCGACGAGCTGATAATTTATTCAAGGGATATTAAATAAGTCAAGGATTACTATGCCTTACCTGTTTTCTCAAAAATAAACTATTTGCCTTTTCCACCATGACTATCATAAGAAAGGCTAATATAGTTAAATATATGGGATATAACCTTATATCAAAAAGTTCTTGCAAAAATCCAAACAAGGGTGGCATAAGGGTTGTTCCAAGGTATGCTGATGCCATCTGTACGCCTATAATGGAATGTGATACATCCTTACCAAAATTAGTTGGTGTTGAATGTATCAAACTTGGATATATAGGGGCACAACCTAAACCTATGAGAATAAGGCCTATAAATGCCGTATAATTGCTAAAAGGAAGAATCAATAGTAACAATCCTAAAATGATGATCCCTTGCCCCAAACGTATCATATTTTTATTATTCATTTTAAAAGTTATAAATCCAGATATAAACCTTCCTATTGTAATTCCGAAATAAAACAAAGCAGCCCATTTGGCCGCTGTTTCAGCAGCTATACCTCTATTTAGTACTAAATAACTTGCCGCCCACAATCCAGTAGTTGCCTCTAATGCACAATAAGAGAAAAAGGCGATCATTATAGACATTGCCCCAGGCAAAGCAACAACATCTTTTAAAGAATAATTTTTGTATTCTTCTTCTTTACTTTTGTTATTTGTTTTCTTTTCTTTCCACAGTGGCAAAGTAAAAAACAGTACCAGAGTTAAAGCAATCTGAATTAACGAAATAGTAAAATATCCTGAATTCCATTTAAAACCGTTAGTTAATAATATTCCCATAATGTATGGACCAAGTGTGGCTCCAACTCCCCAAAAGCAATGTAACCAGTTCATATGTCTAGCTTTGTAATGTAGGGCGACAAAATTGTTAAGTGCTGCATCGACGCTTCCTGCACCTAAACCGTAGGGTATCCCCCACAAACACAAATGCCAAAATGTATTTGATGTAGAAAAACCAAACAATGCTATAGCAGTCATTCCAACACTTATGGCGGTTAGTTTTCCAGTTCCAAGTTTACGAATAGACTTACCGCTGAACAATGTTGAAATAATAGTTCCACCAGAGATAATCATCGATATAATTCCTGCATACGATACAGGCACGTTTAATGTTTCATACATGCTTGGCCATGCTGAGCCTAAAAGAGTATCTGGCAATCCAAGACTGATGAATGAAATATAGATAATCACTAGTAAGATAGAATACATTTTAAAATCTCTCCGTTGATTTAAAATTTAAATAAGTTCGAATGCAAGTATAAGCATTTTTGGTAACTGATTAGATTTACAAATTTAATGCTAAATTCTCAAAAAACTCTTTTTTAAAACGCATTCCATAAAAACACAAAAATGAATATACATCCCCAAGCATTTCCTGTGATTTCTCTCACTATTAGCATACCATAAATAATGATAATTACAGTTAACATTTCAATGAAGCCTTCAAGGGTAACACCTATCATACCGTGTATTAAAATACACGCTATCGCAGAAAAAATCGCACCCCAATTGAGCAATCTGTTTTTCGAGGGAAACCGCAGATTAATTTTATCGCTGATTACCACATAGTTAAAGCCCTCAAAAAAGCCCCACGCTGTTGCGATAATTAACATTGTCACTATATTAACGGGGAACCCGCTCGATAGAGCCTCTTTCGTCATCCATACAGCCTGAAAAGGTAAATAACTTGTTATCTGTTGTGTTACAGCTAAAAAAATGATATGTGGAACAAAACAAATTACGCAGAGGGCAATGGACATCAAAGTACCTTTTAACCTTAAACCATGTGAAAAAAAGCTTTCTTTTCTATAAATTGCTACTATGCTAATTCCTAATCCGGCGATACTAAATTGACATATGGCAGCAATCAAAGTTCTTAACAAAATGGGTATATGCACATTCTTGACTACGTTGTTAAACTGGCTTTGGAAAGCCATACATATTCCAAGAGCTGCAAAAGTTGTAATCAGAATGATCCATAGATCAGCATCCAGTCGTTTCTGTTCTATTGTTGATTTTCCCATACCCATATTAAAAATCCCCTCCCTTGTATAGTACCCAATAAAAATATTAGGAATTTAAAATGAGTGTCAACCAACTGCCGACTAACTTGGAGGGATTTCTCTCTCCTTTTTGTCTAAGAACTGTACGTGTTCCTTTCAAAACTTACTTCATAAATGGTTGCACTGAATTTTGCAGACATATGTTTGTCAATTGTATACAGGTCATTTTATAGTTGCTTATATCTTTTGGGCCAGTAAATATCCATAGATCTTTACTTTGTCCGAAAACTTTTTCAAACACACGTGTTAGATCATAATTAATTGTCATTGAAATAGGGTAATGGTTAGATAGTAATTATGTCTTTGAACTTGATTTGCTTTTTGTTAGTTGAATGTTGTATAATTTATCCACAAGAATATTTATTTCTTCTCTTAATTTTACCATGTTTAAGGTTTCGTATGTTTTCTTCCTGACTTTGGCAGTTGAGAGATAATTTTTAGTAAACCGAACGGAAGAAAGCGGCTTTGAGGTGTTAAAACACCTATTTTTTTGAAAAAAAATTTTTTGATGTAATGACACTTTTTCTCTTTTAATTATATTATTCTCTTGACTTCACCATTGATAAACAAAGGGAAAGGAAGTCATGTAGTGACACTAAGATGATTTTATTTTCGTTCTTAAAATAAACTTAATATTTCTTTATATTTCTATATTTTAAATTAATTTAATTTTTATAAAATCGTGCGAGTAACAAAATTTTTTATAAATGGAGGGGGAAAATATGAAAAAGACTGCTGGGTTAATAACGTTGATTATTCTTTTAGTAGGTTTAGTTTTTTCACAAGAAATAAAAAACGGACAGTACGGAGGACTAGGTGGTGGAGATATTGGTGCTCAGTGGCTTGATGTTGAAGAATTAAATGCTGAATTAAAAGCCGCTGGACTTCCTGAATTAAATGATGTGGCTTTGGCTAATGGGGGCGGGGGTTATGGAATAATGGGAAAATTTATAATAGGTGGCGAAGGATACAGTATATCTACTAAAGAGAAATCGGGTGTGGATACGGTGCAACTCAACATTGGTTATGGAACATTTAATCTTGGTTATTTGATTCTTTCTAAGCAGGCTTTTAGAATGTATGCTCTTGGCGGTATTGGTGGTGGTGGAATATCCCTGAAGATTTCCCAAAACCCTGAATCTACAAATTTTGATGATAACTTTTCCACTTTCAACGAAAATACCTTTTCTACCGGATTTCCTATCTTTAAAGTAGGGATAAATGCCGACTACATATTATCTTTTAGTGATGATGAGGCAGCCGGAGGTTTAGCTCTTGGTTTAGCAGCGGGCTATACATATGCACCAGTTGGATTGGTAAGTGATTGGAAATTATCCGATAGCACCATTGAGGGAGTACCAAATTTTGGACCCACAGGTCCATATATCTCTTTTAGAATAGGTGGTGGAGGATTAGCCTTTTAAAAAAAATCATGTTTTCCTGACTTTAGCAGTTGAGAGATAATTTTTTAGTAAACTGATACCTATCTCGATCAGGTTCGGGAATTGGGCCGGAAAATAGACGCCACGCCAAGGCCGGATTGAAAAGCTGTGAAGGTCGGGGATAGTGGCGGGGAGGAAAGGGGAGATAAGATTCAATGGCAACCGAAAAGAAGGCGCTTAGGACCCAAGGAAGGAAGGCATTCAAGCTACCAGGCATGCTTTATATTCTGATTTCTTTCGTCCCATGGATTCTCTACTGGACATTGTCAGGCAGCGGAGCCCCACTTGGTATCATTCTTGGTCTTGCCATGTCCATGATTCTCGTGGCCCCACAAATTCATAGCAGAATTCTTAATCCAATGGATCTTGCCTCTATCATATTCTTCGTTATAGCCAGCATAGTCACTTACCTTTTCAGCTCTCGCCTATTTATTGATAACAGTGGTTTCATGGGATACCTGGCCCTTCTAGTGATGGCCGTAATCTCTTTGCTGGTCAAGCAGCCATATACCATGCAAGTATCAAAAAGAGATTACCCAAAGGTATATTGGAAGGATCCCATTTTTCTCCTGGTGAATAGCATCATCACGGGGGTTTGGGCGGCTATATTTTTGGCGAGCTCAATTGTATATCTTCTCCTCGGCTTCCCATGGACGGTCATAATCTCGAACTCTTTGGTGGTGCTAGGCATAGCGTTCTCAATCATCTTCCCAAAGCTGGCCCCAGGATACTTCGCCCTAAGGGAATTCAAAAAAAGCGACTGGCGAGTAGATGTTACGCGTAAAACGGCTAGAGAAGTAGAGACCCAGTCGCTAAGGCAGGGCATTGCCGGTGGAGGGTCGGTATCGGAGACAAGGGAATATGATGTGATAATCGTGGGATCCGGAATAGGAGGGTTGACCGCGGGGGCGTTGCTTGCTCGCGAAGGTTTCCGCATAGCGATCTTCGAACAGCATTCTCTACCCGGCGGTTACTGCTCTTCTTTTCGTAGAAAAGGCTTCACATTCAACACCGGTGTAGAGGCTGTAAGTGGTCTGTGGGAGAATGGGCCGGTCCGCTACCTTCTGGAGGACCTTGGTCTCAAGCAAACAGATCTTTTCACCCGAAATACCTCCAGATACGTTTTTAAGGGTCGGTATGTCGACGCTCCTTCTGATCTTGATGGATTCATCGCACTATTGCAAGGCATGTTTCCAGAGGAGTCCCAAGGCATTGCTGAATTTTTCAACGTGTCGAAGAAAGCTTATGAGGAAACCTATAAGGAGGCGGAGATCTACGGAACGCCACTACCTGCGGAATTGATCGCAAAAGTCTTTGGCCCAAAGGCTTTGTTAGACTATCCACGCGAGCATCCACATTTCTATGAATGGATTAACAAGACCTATCAGGAGGTGCTAGATGAGAGCTTTCGGAACGAAGACCTAAAGGCCTTGCTTTCCGCCTTGATAGGATATGTCGGAACAAGACCCGACAAGACACCTGCCCAAAGCGCCTTGACTGCTGTAATATCCTACTATCTGCATGGAGGCTATTTCCCCAAAGGAGGGGCGCTCCGGTTCGCTGAGGCTCTACGGCAATATATTGAAGAACATGGTGGTAAGATCATGCTCAAGCATGGGGTTGAACGGATTATTCTAGCGCCAGATCTAGATGGTGACAGCTGGATAGGGCAGAATAGGATGAATCGCGACTCCATGGGTTCAGCCTTTCAAGTGGACGCGGTTCCTAGAAGAGGGATCCTCTCAAGGCCAGGCAAATTTAAGGTCAGAGGAGTACAGGTAGGGGACGAAATTTACTCAAGCCCCATAATAATTGCGAATGCCAACGCAAAGACCACATTTTTGGATCTCATAGGCGAGGAATATCTAAGAACCACATTTGCAGGCAGGATCAGAGAGCTTCCAATGTCTCCCTCAGTATTTATGGTATTCCTAGGGGTGGATATGGATCTATCTGGATATCCTGTCCTTATTCATAACTTGGATGATGGATATGGAATTGTCATAGGATCAAACGTAGATGCAGGTCTTGCTCCACTCGGCAAAGCCAGTGTAACGCTACTAACAGGGGCAAGATATCAAGATTTCCCTCCGAGAGGAAGCACCGAGTACCTATCGAAAAAGCAACTCCTTGCCGATGCATTGATTCAAAAGGCCGAAAAGTTGATACCTGGCTTGGCCGAGCACATCGTAATTCGCGAAACAGCATCACCGCGAACATTGGAATTCTATACGCGAATGCCTGAGGGGGCGATCTATGCATTCGATCAGTCAAAAGACATCAAAAGGCCATATTTTAAATCTCCTATTAAAGGGCTATATCTGGCGGGGGCTTCCACATTTCCTGGCGGTGGCATAGAGGCGGTGATAATCTCTGGCAGAATAGCGGCAAATGACATCATTGGATGGAAAAGGAGGGGGTAATGATGAGAGTAAATAGGAAAACCATCGCTACTACCATGGCAATGTTGATTTTTGTCGTTTTATACATTTCATCGGCAACGTTATTTGCATCTGGGAATGTTGATTCCGAGGACACAAAGACCCAGAACAAGGTATTGGAGCTAGAATCCCTGTTAGAGGAAGATCCTCAGAATACAAAACTCTGCATGGAATTGGCCATCATTTACCATGGCAAGGCCGCTGATGGAGAAAAGCAAGCGATTGAAAAGGCCGAACCACTTTTCAAGAAGATACTTGATGCCGAACCCAACAACGCTGAAGTGCGGGCATGGTATGGAAGCCTTCTCACCATCAAAGGTAGAGAAGATTGGTTCCCTCCTGCAAAACTATTTTATGTGATCCAGGGCATCCAGCAGATGGATAGAGCCGTTGAACTCTCTCCCGATAGTACTTCTGTTAGGCTTGTCAGAGCGCATACAAGCGTTGCCCTGCCCTATGCATTTGGGAGAAATAATGTGGCGATCAAGGATTTCGAATACCTTCTAACCCTGGATGAAAGCAAGCCCGGGCAGTTTGATGCAAATACTCTGGCTGGAATATATCTCGACCTTGGGAAGGCCTATTCTCAGGGTGGCGATAAGGACAAGGCCAGAGAAAATTGGCAGAAGGCAATGGATATCGCACCAGGCTCGAAGGAGGCAGTTGAGGCGAATTCCCTGCTGGGAAATTAATTTTTGTCTCCTGAGTTTGACAGTTGAGAGACGATTTTTTATTAAACCGAACGGAAGAAAAAAGAATACTTAAGAATAGTAGAAAGTTACCGTGAAAACGGTAAGAATAAACAAAAGATAATCGCTAATTTGGGTAGAATCGATACTATCAGTAGAAAAGAAGTGAAAAATATTGTCGATAAACTCGTACAGATATATGATATAAAAGGTTATGTGAATTTGAATAGTGTTGAGGAAGCACCTGATAAGAAGAATTATGGGGTAAAGGTAATAGTTGATAGATTGTTTGAAAGGTATGAGATGGATAAGTTCTTTGAAAAGATGGATAAAAAGACGAGGTTCGATGTAGAAGATTTGTTGAAAATAATGGTAATGAACAGAATAATAGAACCAAAAAGTAAGTTGGGAATATTCAACGAGCTAGATTATTATGGATTCAAAAGGAAACGCCCCGAAGGGGGTTCAAGGATGGATGAGGCAGAAACGGATGAAGAAGGGATAGCCTTACAATGGCTGTACAGAACGCTAGATGTGTTAGCGCAAAAGAAGGAAGAGTTGGAGAAACATCTGTACCGTCAAAGGATGAGTTTATTCAATTCTGTAGTAGACTTAGTGTTTTACGATGTAACGACGTTAGCCTTTGAGACACAACAAACGAACGAGTTACTGCAGATGGGGTATTCGAAAGATAAGAAGTTCAACGAATCACAGGTAGTTTTAGGGATGTCGATAGATAGGGATAGGATGCCGGTTAGTTTTGATATATACCCAGGTAACACGTTCGAAGGGCATACGTTCAAAGATACGATTGAAGTGATGAAAAAGAGGTATCAGTTGGGAAAGGTAATAGTGGTTAGTGATAGAGGGATGATGAGTAGAACCAATATGGAAATAGTAGAGAATTCCGATTACGAATTCATAGTTGGTAAATCGATAAAACAGTTAAAAAAGGTAGATATATTCGATGGGGAATTCACTGAAATAGCAAAAGGGATTGAATGCAGAGAAATAGAATACGAGGGGGGAAGGAATCTTCCCCCGTTAATCATCCTGGTACTATTTTTAGCATTAGGGTATCTCTTTACAAAAGAAATAATGAAAAAGAACAAAAAACAGATTCTTAGTACCATTTTTTAAGTTTCATAACCATACATATTATACGAGGAGGGGTATTATGAAGCTTAAAACAAAATATTTCATGCCTTTTGGTATGATCGGTGTAATTTTTTATTTCATTCATGTGTTTCTAGGTCAAATTCTTTGGGATGAATATAACTGGATTACTACTGATATTAGTTCTTTAACTGCCAAAGGTGCGCCTAATTCAGGACTACTTTCGATATTTGTTAATATTTACGGCATTTGTGCCATAATTTTTTTTATTGGCATGATTATGAAAGCGCGAGAAAAAGGGTATCATAAAATTACTAAACTGGGTTATGTTTTGTTCTTAATATCAATGGCTATTTCTACTTTGGGGTATTCATTATTTCCCCTTGAAGGAAATAAAACCGAAATGACTTTTAACAATTTTATGCATATCGTTGTGACCGTATCTCTAGTTGTTTTAATTCTTGCTTCAATGTTTATTTTAGCTTTTGGATATTTAAAGAAAGAAAAAATAAAACGATTTGGTAGCTTAACTTTGGGGTTTGCCTTCGCCATAACTTTTTTTGGGATACTTACTCCGATAGGCATGACTAATAATTGGAACATTTTAGGTGTCACAGAGAGGTTGAATATTTTTTCATTGGAGATTTTCATATTCTTATTATCTTATATGTATAGTTTTAAGGATAATATGTTGAATAAAGCATAATGAGTTTATGAAAAATAGGATTCACCCCCATAAAAAAGCATGTTTGTGCTTTTAGGCCTCTCTCAATTTTCAAAAATCAAAATTTAGATTTTTAGTACTAGACCGAACGCTTGGTTTAAAAAACAACAAAATAAAAAAATTACGGCGTATAAAACAACATATACGATTTACCTTGTTTGACCAAATTTTTGCTTCTCAAAAACTTCTTTTATGCTGTAAACATTGTGCGAAATCGTTTTGGGTGGGCTTAGATTTAGAAATGTAGTAATATAACAGATAATAAATGCGTCTCCTTTCAAAAAGAGTCAAGGATATGATATCATTTCAAAGACATTGAATTATGATCTAACCAATCTTTTTCACGGACATGTAATATTATCTAATGCGGGGTCAGTTACGATGCACAAATCAGAATGGTTGGCGGGATACCCGTTCACATTAAAACTACGAAAGAAAATAAGTATATACCTGAAGAAAAAGAATTAGAAAAAGCCATCACCAACAAAACAAAAGCCATTATAATTAATTCTCCCAACAACCCAACAGGTGTTGTTTACGATAAAGAGTTTTTGAGTTTTATCTCGAGACTCTCCATCGAACATGACCTTATAATCATAAGTGATGAGGTATACGATGCCCTAGTTTACGACGGTAACTACACATCTATGGCAAACTTTGAAGAATCAAGAGATAGAACAATATTGATTAACAGTTTTTCAAAGACATGGTCAATGACTGGATGGAGAGTAGGATATACGATTGCTAACGAAAAAATCGTATCTCAATTGGCTAAAATTCAATCCCATTCCACTTCTAATGTAAACACACCTTCCCAATATGCAGCGCTCAAAGCCCTAGAAATAGACAATTCTTATATGGTGAAAGAATTCAAAAAAAGAAGAGACTACTTGTACGATGAATTCAAAAAGCTCGGTTTAACAAACGATAAACCAAAAGGCGCATTCTATTACTTTATCGATATATCGAATTATGGATTAAGCGACAAAGAATTCTGCGAAAAACTACTCGAATACGGTCTAGCAGTTGTACCTGGTTCTGCTTTCTTTAGCGATGGTCACATCAGACTTTCATTCGCAGCCTCTATGGATGACTTGCAAAAGGCGGTTGAAATACTTAAAAAGTTCCTAACAGATTTGGAGAAAGAAATGTCATGAAAATTGATTTATTAGTAGCTGAGATAGGAAGTACAACAACGGTGATAACAGCTTACCAGCTCAAAGAAAAAAACGTTAAAATAATAGCTCAAACAGAAAGTTATACAACTATAGACAAAGGTGATGTAACCCTTGGAATAGAAAAAGCACTAAAAAACATGGAAGAAAAAGTTAAAGATAAAATAAGTTGGGAAAAATTTTTAGCAACCTCTTCAGCCGCTGGTGGGCTAAGTATGACGGTTCACGGGTTAGTTTACGATATGACAGTTAGGGCAGCAAAAGAAGCGGCTTTAGGCGCAGGGGCTATTTTAAAATACATCACATCCGGCAAACTTAGAGAAAGCCATTTAAAACAAATTTTAAAAATAAAACCAAAATTGATTCTCTTATCAGGTGGCGTAGATTACGGGGAAGAAGAAACCGTTCTTTACAATGCTGAATTACTCTCTAACTTGCCATTAGACATTCCCATAATATACGCAGGAAACACTGCTGTGAAAGAAGAAATAGAAGAAATCTTCAAAGAAAAGAACAAAAATATAATCATAACAGAAAACGTCTACCCTAAAATAGATCATCTAAACGTCGAACCAGCAAGAAAAATAATCCAAGAAGTTTTTTCAAAACACATAATTCATGCACCTGGTATGGAAAAAATCTATGATGTAGTAGATGAAGAGATCATACCTACCCCCGGGGCTGTTATGAACACCACAGAATTATTAAATGAACTATATGGAGATGTTCTAACAGTTGACATTGGTGGAGCCACTACAGATATAGATTCCGTTACAGATGGCTCTCCCGAAATTCAGAAGATCTTAGTTTCCCCACAACCACGTTCCAAAAGAACGGTAGATGGAGACATGGGAATATATGTAAACGCACATAACGTCGTTGAAATGATCGGCAAGGAAGTAATAAAAAAGGACATTGAAAACTACGAAGAGATACTAAAAAATATATCCCCGTATCCACAAAACGAAGAACAAGAAAAATTTGCAGCTTACCTGGCAAAATTTTGTTTCTTAACGTCCCTAAAAAGACACGCCGGAAGAATTGATTACATATTTACACCCACTGGAAGAAAAAAGGTAGCTCACGGAAAAGACCTAACCGCCGTAAAAACTATCTTTGGCACTGGAGGAATACTATCCAGATCAAAATACAACAAAGAGATATTTGAAAGCTTAAAGCAGCTAAAAAATTCTGACGATCTATTACTACCTCCAAAAGACGTAAACTTCGCCTACGACAAAAATTACATATTTGCAAACATAGGCGTTATCGCAAATCTCGACAAAGAAATAGCAAAGAAAATACTACAAAGTGACCTAGAATGGGTATAAGGTGGAGCCCTCTCCCCTTGTTGGTTATAAAGGACCGAAGGTCCTTCCTTAGATGAGTGGGGTACGGGGGAAGGGCGCAAATCACAACTATTAGGAGTGAAAAAAATGATAAAAATCGGTGCACATATGAAAATCTCAAAAGGCTTCAACAAAGTCCCATCTGATACAACAAACATTGGAGGCAACACCTTCCAAATCTTCACAGGTTCACCACGAATTTGGAAAGTAAATCCACCAAAAGAAAACGATGCAGAAGCCTTCAAAACCGCAATGAACGAATTCAACATAAATTTTGAAGATGTCTTAGTTCATTCAAGCTATTTAATAAACCTAGCCTCTCCAAAAGATGAAATCAGAGAAAAATCAATAAAAGCTATGATAGAAGAAATAAAAGCCACAGACGAATTAGGAATACTTCACTACAACTTCCATCCAGGAAGCCATTTAGGTGAAGGGGAAGAATTCGGCATAAACAAAATATTAGAAGGGTTAGATATCGTCTTCAAAGAAATTCAGAATACAAAAGTAACTATCTTGCTGGAAAACGTTGCACAAAAAGGTTCAAACATAGGATACACCATGGAACAATTAGGAAAAATAATAAACAAATCCCAATGGAAAGAAAGATTAGGCATAACTTATGATACCTGCCATGGATTTGATTCAAACTACGACATAAGAAAAAAAGAAGAGGTGCAAAGACTACTAGACGAAATTGACAAATACATCGGCTTAAACAAACTAAAAATGATTCATCTAAACGATTCAAAATTTGACTTGGGCGCAGCTAAAGACAGACACGAATTTATAGGCAAAGGATACATAGGAAGGGAAGGATTTAAAACCTTCTTCTCTTTCGATGAAATATCTAAGCTACCTCTGATACTTGAAACCCCTGGAGATGATCCAGAGCATAGTCAAGATATTAAAATAGTAAAAGAGATCTTCAAAGAACTAGGAAAACTTTAAAGAACTAGGAAAACTTTAATCGGGTAGGAGGTAGATAATTAATTTATCTACCGTCCTCCCACACCACCGTACGTACCGTTCGGTATACGGCGGTTCAACAGAATTGATGTTTTAGTTTGTACGTTTCCAGGATCGAAGTTAAACCCATTTCCTTAAGGCGTTTATTAGTTAGTGTTCTTGAAAGTATTGGGCTATTGGAGATTCTCCAGTAGCCTTTTCTTGTATTTGCATATTCCCATGCTTTGTACGTGTTTAGTCCTAATTTGACTAAGTTT
>NZ_AZRL01000019.1 GCF_002895525.1 Petrotoga olearia DSM 13574 | reverse complement strand
CCCCGCTCCCCACCCATGAGGATAAAGGACTTTAACTAATTATATTATATCATCAAATCAAAACAACACATTTTATAAAATCATAAAACACTAATATGCTATAATATTATTAATCATAAAGGAGGCGATTTTTATGAAAAAGTATCTAAGTATTTTCTTTGTTGTGTTGTTTTTATTTTCAACGACTTTCGCTTTCAAAGTAACCATGGTTACCGACGTAGGAGGTTTGGGAGACAAATCTTTCAATGACGGAACCTGGCAAGGAGTTTTAAGAGCCCGAGACGAATTAGGTGTAGAAATCGCAGTAATCCAATCATCTGAACAAACAGATTATTTACCAAATCTTTCAAACGCTGCAAGAGATTCTGATGTTGTAATAGCTGTTGGTTTTATGATGACGGATGTTTTATTCAATGTAGCTCCCCAATTTCCTGATACTTATTTTGTGGGCATTGATATAGAACCATCTCCCGGACAAATAATTCCTTCAAACGTTGTTTGCTATGTTTTCAACGAGCATGAATCCAGTTTCCCAGCTGGTTACTTAGCCGCTATGATGAGCAAAACTGGAAAAGTTGGATTTATAGGAGGAGTTCCAGTCCCTGCCGTTACCAAATTCGAAGCAGGATTCAAAGCAGGAGTTAAAGTATACAATGAATTACATAATGAAAATATTCAAGTTATATCAGGTTATGCTAACACCTTCAACGAGCCTGCTTTAGGAAAGAACTTAGCTCTAACACAGATGGAAAATGGTGCGGACATTGTTTTTCATGCAGCAGGTCCAACAGGTAACGGAGTAATAGATGCTGCTAAAGAAAAAGGAAGTAATCTATACAATCTCCCTCCAAATGCCCCCTTAGAGCAAATCATTGATAAATACTATGAATTAGATAAAAACTTTTATGCAATTGGAGTAGATGTTGATCAAGATCACATGGCTCCAGGTTATGTATTGACAAGTGCTATGAAAAGAGTCGACACAGCTGCTTTTGAGGGAATTCAAAGCGCCATGTCCGTAAGAACTTTCGAATCTGGTGTCTTTAGATTAGGTATGAAAGAAGACGGTGTAAGTATAACTCCAATGAAGTACACAAGAAGCATGGTCCCCATTAGATATTTTGTTGAAATAGAATATCTAAAAAAATTGATAAAAGAAGGCAAATTGAAAATACCATCAGATCCTTCAAAAATAGGTTCGTTTGAGGTTCCCGAGATTACCTTCCCATATTAATCAAAATATCCCGCTTCCTGCGGGATATTTTATATTTTAATAAACACTCTCACCAACCATATTCACCTATTAAAGGCACAAACATACAACCATCAGAGTATTCAATCTTTGTATTTCCATCCTCTAACTTGGTTATTTTATGTAAACGTTGAAAAGATTTAGAACCAATTGGAATTACCATTCTTCCTCCAACTTTAAGTTGCGAAAGCAGAGGGTCAGGAACTTTTGGAGCTGCTGCTGAAACTATGATTCCGTCAAACTCAATCTTTTCTTTTGTCCATCCTTTTGTTCCATCTCCAACCTCTAAAACAATATTTGCATATCCCAATTCCCAAAATTTACTTCTGGCTCTTTGGGCTAACGTTTCATTTCGTTCTATAGTATAAGCAAGACGTACAATCTCTGCCAGTAAAGCCGTTTGGTAACCAGAACCAGTACCAATTTCTAAAACTACATCGTTTTCTTTTAACTCTAATAGTTGAAGCATCAAGCCGATTATATAAGGCTGAGAAATAGTTTGCCCTTCGCCAATAGGCAAAGGGCAATCATCATATGCATACCTTTCAAGATTTTTTGGAACAAACAAATGTCTTTTAACCTTCAAAAAGGCATTGAGAACCTTTTCATCGGTGATACCTCTCCTTTTAAGTTGATACTCAACCATCATTCTATTTTCTTTCTCAAAATCCATCAAAATTTTCCTACCTTCGACGAAATATATTCATCTATTGCCTTAGCAGATCTTTTACCTGCTCCCATCGCCTCGATAACGGTTGCCGCACCAGTGACTATGTCTCCACCTGCCCAAACTCCTTCAACAGAAGTAGCGCCGGTAACAGGGTCAGCTTCTATATACCCCCATTTATTCAACTTCAATTCGGGAAATGCGTTGAGTAAAACCTTGTTCGACTCTTGACCTATAGCTACTATAAAAAGATCTGCAGGTATTTCAATATCACTGTTTTCAATTGGTAAAGGTCTTCTTCTACCAGAAGAATCAGGCTCTCCCAGTTTCATCTTTTGACAAACTACACTTGTCAATTCACCTATTTCGTTTCCTTTACATTCTATTGGATTAGTCAGCCACATAAAATTAATTCCTTCTTCGACGGCGTTTTCATATTCTTCTTTTCTTGCAGGCATCTCTTGCTCCGTTCTTCTATACACTACTGTGACGGTTTCAGCACCAAGCCTTAACGCCGATCTTGAAGCATCCATCGCAACGTTACCCCCGCCAACAACTACCACGTGTTTTCCAATCTTAACGGGTGTATCAACCAAAGGGAATTCATATGCTTTCATCAAATTAACCCTTGTTAAAAACTCACTTGAAGAATAAACCCCATTCAAATTTTCCCCAGGAATATTCAAGAATTTAGGGGTTCCCGCACCCGTACCTATAAATATAGCATCGAACTCTTCTTTCATTTCGTCTATTGTAATTGTCTTTCCCACAACAACATCTGTCTCAATTTCTACTCCCAACGATTTCACATATTCTACTTCTTCAAAAACTATCTCTTTTGGAAGTCTAAACTCAGGGATTCCGTAGGTCAAAACCCCTCCAGGTTTATGCAAAGCTTCAAAAATTTTAACGTAGTATCCTATCTTTGCCAGATCTGCTGCCACTGTTAGTCCGGCTGGCCCTGCACCTACAACAGCAACTTTTCCCTTAATATTGTTTTCAGTCAGTTGGATATTATTCTTTTGATTACTTCTTTGAACTCTCTCCCAATCAGCTACAAACCTTTCTAATCTGCCTATGGCAACTGGTTCAAAAGCACCTGATTTACCTAAGGTACATACCCCTTCACACTGATTCTCTTGTGGACAAACTCTCCCACAAATAGCTGGTAAATTATTGTAACTCTTCAATATCTCTGCAGATTTAGTAAGGTTACCATCCCTCAACTCTCTTATAAAACCTCGTATATCTATACCAACAGGACATCCTTCTATACAATTATATGCGCTATCAGGGCATTGTAAGCACCTATCAGCTTCCATCATAGCCTCTTCTAAACAGTAACCATATGCAACCTCTCGGAAGTTGTGCTTTCTCTCTTCTGGTGGTTGCTTTTTTACAGGAACTTTATTCCTCAAAATCTTTTTTGGACGTTTTTTCTTTTTTTCTTCTAAAGAACTCTTTTCCTCAACCTTGTACTGCCCAAGTCGCTTTAACAATTCATCCCATTCAACCAGCTCACCTTCAAACTCAGGACCATCAACACAAGCGAATTTAACGTTATCTCCAACGGTTACCCTACACCCACCACACATTCCTGTTCCATCAACCATTATTGGATTCAAAGACACTATTATAGGAAACCCAAGTTCTTGAGCGGTTTTTGTGGCAAATTTCATCATTATAACAGGCCCAATAGCCCAAGCCTTATCTATTTCCTCGCCATCTGACACTACTTTTTTCATCCCATCGGTAACCAAACCTTTCATACCTTTTGATCCATCATCTGTTGTTATGATTAACTTATCAGAAAACTGTGAAAACTCATCTTCTAAAATTAAAAGATCAGCGGTCCTTGCTCCCATAATTGATATTACCCTGTTGCCTTTTTCTTTCAACGCCTTTAAAATAGGTAAAATTGGAGCAACACCAATACCCCCGCCAATCAACAATACCGTCCCATAATAATCAATTTCTGAAGGACTACCCAAAGGTCCTACAACATGGGCAAAAGAATCTCCATTTTCAAAAGTTGCCATCTTTCTCGTACTTTTACCCACCACTTGAAATATGAGTCTTATATTATCTTCAGTTTTATCCACTATAGTTAAAGGTATTCTTTCTCCATCTTCTTCTGCTATAACTATAACAAACTGACCTGGTTGAGCATGTGCTGCTATCTTTGGTGCTTCAACCCAAACACTGTAAACGTCTTGGGCTAATTTCTTTTTTTCGGATATTTCGAACAAAACTTCCACCCCTTTATTTTTTTTCAATATTTTTTCTAAGGTATTCTTCCAATAATGCATTGAACATCTTTCCATGCTTAGGGTATCTCAAGTGTAATAATTCATGAATAATTACCTCAAATCTAAAACTTTTTGGCTCATTTAAAAGTTTTTTATCAAAGGTTAACCTACCTCTTGAAGAGCAACTACCCCATTTTCTACTCATTTCACGAATATGAATTTCCTTTGGTTGAACTCTAATATCTTTAGCCAAAATCATAACTTCAGCTTTAAAATCAACTGGGTCAATCATTATTATCCCTACCTTTTAGTATGTAGAGATATTTTTCGAATAACTGTTTTATTCTTTCGCCTTTAAGCCCTTTCGGTCCTAATAACTTGTAAAATTCCTGTCTCATTTCTCTTTCCTGATCTTCGTCTTTATCCCAAAGAGGATAAGTTTCCTTTTTTTTCTCGAACTCTTCAGCAATATCCTCGGCATCATCGATCGATTCAGCTTTCAACAATTCTTTGAGTGTAAAGTATGCTGCTGATTTTCCACTTTCTTTTTGAGCCTTCTTCTTGTCGTTTACTTCCTGTACCAAGTTCTTTAGACCGTTTAAAGTTTCTTCTGTATTCTTTTGGGCACTTTTGTAAAGGGTAATTAAATTCTCCGCTTTTTCTCCAATTGTAATGAGAATTGGATATTCATTGCTTTCTTCTTCGACCGTTTTTTCAATACTCTTGTATAAATTAAAAACCTTTTCAACATCTGAAGCATTACTTTCTTCAATCTTTTTTAAAGTATACTCGTCTATCACAAAAACTTCTAAAGTATCTTTTATTTTACTATTTTTCGTGTATTTTTGAATTAATTTTTTAGTTTTCTCTGTGAACTCCTCATCGACAGATAGTCCTTTTTCATAAGCATTCTTCAAAATTTTATACATCCGTGTAAGTGTATCATAATCTTGGAGATATTCATTTAAAAATTTGTCGGGAGATAATATCTCATACAAACCAGAAAGCTTCTTATAATACGTATAAAATTCATTACGTTTTTCTTCATTCCTAAAGTACTCTAAGACAGCATCTACAGATTTGTCCCTATCTTTTTTGGCAACGATAGAAAGATATTTCTCTCTGCCAATCTTCATTTGTTCAGCAAACTCTCTTTTTAAAAGTTCAATATCTTCGATTACCCCTTCTATATCTTCAGAATCAAAAGCAAGTGCCTTTTCTAAATTATTAAAAATACCCACAAAATCGACAACAAGTCCGTTCTTCTTATTTTTTTCATCCTTCTTGTACGGTCTATTGATTCTGGCTATAGCCTGTAAAAGAACGTGATCTCTCATCGGTTTATCTAAATACATACAATAAAGAATCGGTGCATCAAACCCAGTCAATAATTTCTCAGTTACGATTAAAATTTTTGGGAGCTCTCCTGGCTTTTTAAAGTTCTCTCTAACTTTTTTCTCTTCAATTTCAGATAAATAATACTTCGTCATTTGTGGGGGATCGTTTTGACTCTGACTATATACAACTTTAGAGTATTCAGGAGGCAGGTGTTTATCTAATTCTTCCTTGTATAATGCACATGCTTCTCTATCAACAGCAACAAGAAAAGCTTTGAAACCCATTGGTTCGATATACTCTTTAAAATGCTTTGCTACAAATTTTGATATCAACTGAACTCTATCATAGTTTTTTAGCATATTTTTAAGTCTTACCGCTTTTTCTAAAACCTTGTTAAGCTCTTCTACAGCGCTAACTCCTTGAGACTCTGCAAGTGCCAGAAATTCTTTCTCAAGAACATCTTTTTCAACCATCATTTTATTTGGTGCAAACGTATAGTACAAGGGAACGGTGGTGCCATCTTTAATCGATTCTGATATGCTGTATTTATCAAGGTATCCTTTAGGGGGATCATCTTTACCAAATGTAACAAACGTACCTTTTCCATAATTTGTCTTATCTATGGGAGTACCAGTAAAGCCTATATACGTTGCATTTGGTAAAGCTCCTTCTAAAAAGGTACCAAGCTTCCCACCTGTACTCCTATGAGCTTCATCTACTAAAACAAAAATATTTTCTCGTAGATTCAAATCAGCAGAAATATTATCAAACTTATGAATCATACTAACAATTAAACCTCTTTTATCGGTTTTAAGAAGACGCTTTAGATGTTTTTTACTTTCTACAACTTCTACATTTTCAATGCCAACGGATTTCAGATTACTGAACAACTGTGATTCAAGTTCGTTTCTATCAACAAGCATAATTACTGTCGGATTTTCAAAAAAGGGATCTTCTATTATTTTTTTCGCCGTTACAATCATAGTGTAAGTTTTACCAGAACCTTGAGTATGCCAGATCAAACCACGTTGTTTTGAAGGATCTTTAGCCCTTTCAATTATCTTATCAACGGCTTTCATTTGATGATGCCTTAAAACAACTTTTTTAAGCTCTTCATCTTGTTTTGTAAAAAGAATAAAATCAGTAAGTATTTTTATTATTCTTTTTGTATCAAAAAAAGTTTTAATTAAAGTTTCATAACCGCGATCTAATTCGTTTTTCCATTCGAAGAGTGATCCTCCTGAAAGGTTCCAAGTTGCACCATAATAAAAGCGAATCACATCTATTAAACCAAAGATTTGTAAAATAGCCAAAAGTTCTGGCGCTTGCTGATGATACCTTTTTACTTGCTTATAGGCTTCATTAAGCGGATCAATTCTATGAGGTGCTTTCGTCTCTACGAGAATAAGCGGGACTCCATTAATAAGAAACACCACATCTGCCCTTATCGTTTTGCTCCCATTTGTAAATGTAAATTCGTCGGTAACTTGGAATATATTCCTATCTATTTCATAGGTATCTAAAAAAGTTACGTTTCTTTCTCTTTTTTCATTGGACACAAATTTGGGTTTAAGTCCTTTTAAAAATTCCCAAACTATTAGATTACCTTGTATATTTGGAGGAATTCTTTCAAGATCTTTTAATACTTCTTCTGCTGAAAGATGGTCCATAAACCCAGGATTGAGTCTTTGAAGTTGCTTTATAAATACATCTTTGAATATCAAACCTTTTTCTCCGCCTTTTAGCCTCAAGGCTTCATCAGGTTTGACGTATTCCCACCCAAGGTTCAGAAAAACCTTATTTCCATCTGATGATCCATATTCAGCAGATTCTTCTTGTACGTATTTTATAATTGGATCCTGAGCAGAATATTTTTCATCTCCCAAGCCCATAGTCACACCACCACTTTCTCACTTTTTTCTTTAATAAAGTTAATAATATTTTCTCTTTGCTTTTGACAAAAGTAAGCTAAAAATTCTTTTTATTCATCTAAAATCTTTTCCAAATTATTCACCCTTATTTTTGCGGTCATAAGATTATGCAAAAGTGATTTAAAAAGATCTTCAAGGGCTTTTTTCTTGTTTTCTTCCGCCTCGATCTTTTGATCGATCGCTGAGAGAATTGAAGCGATCTTTTGCTGGATGGGGAGAGGTGGAAGTGGAATTAAAATATTCTTCATAACATTTTGATTTAATTTCTTTCTAGTTGTTCCAGAAGTGTATTTTTCAATATCATCAAAAATAAGCCAATAAAGTAAAAATCTATTAACTGAATTACTTTCTATAGCCCTAATTATATGAGCATGATTATTAACCCAAAACTTTCCTTTCATTAAATAGGCACTATTTTCAAATTTTCTCCAAAAACCCCCATCTTCAGCTAATAGAACAAATTCACCATCAAATATATAATCATTAACATAATCTATAATGCCATTAGCTCCGCAATATGGATAGTTACCTTTCATTTTGCTCCGCTCGGTAGAATTTAAAGGAATTCTTTTTTTGTCATGAATCTCAACGACATCCTCAAGTCTCACAACATCCCACTCTTCAGGAATCAAGCCAATCTCTGTCTCTTTAAGCGGTACTTTTTCAGCTTCTTCCAAACTTACAGGCCCATAAGTAAACAGGTACTTCATCATGGACTTTTTGAGATCTTTCGTTGCTTTTATAACATCCTCCGTCTTCTCCTTTGCCTCTTGCACTGCAGAGAGGACAGAGGCAATCTTTTTTTGTTCTGAGAGTGGTGGAAAGGGGATTTTAACATCTATAAATTTTGCTTTACTAACAATTGGAACTGTTGTATATGATGCTAAATTTTCTATCTGCCTTTGCTGCGTTTGTAATGTATAGAATAAAAACCATGGATATATATTATTATTTGGTTCTATTGCATTTATTTGTTGGTTAAATGCAACTCTGTGGGATGCAAACCCCACTCTTCCAATAATACCTATGCAAGAAACTAGAATCGATCCTTCTTTAACAGTTCTTGCTTTGTCAATTGCTTTATTTGAAATTTTTTCAGAAAATGTTGAAATTACTCTATTTTGTAAGTCTGGGGGTTTAATAAAATCAAGCTCACCGTGCTCCCAATATTCTTTAACTTTTTTAGAAGGTGTATTTCCAGTTATTATATTTCCAACATCCCCCAACCTTACAACTTCCCAATCTTTTGGTAGCAAGCCGAGTTCTGTCTCTTTGTATTCTTCTTTCTGGTTAAGATCTAGTTCCATAGTCCCATCTCTTTTAAAATAATCTCTAATTTTTCATCGGCTTCTTTTCTTTCTTCTTCTGCCTCTTTTAACTGCACAACAGCATCCTCCAAAGGCAGTGTTTCGTCTTCACCATTTTGAGCAACATAACGGGATGGACTTAAATTATAATCATTTTTCGCAGCTTCTTCTTTACTGATTATTTTACTTATTCCCTCTTCTTCCTTCCAATTGAGATAGATCTCTGCTATCCTTTCAACACTCTCATCAGGCAAGAAGTTCTTAGGTCTTCCTTTTTCATAGAGCTTTGATGCGTTTATGAGAAGTATCTGGTCTTGCCTTTGTGCTGGTTTTGACTTATTAATCACTATGATAACCCCTGGTGCTGAAGTGTTATAGAATAAATTCTCCGGAAGTAATAAAACTGATTCTACAAGATCTTTTTCAACAAATTCTTTTCTTATATCTCTTTCTCTATTTTTTCCAACATTTCCACTACCCCTTGATACAGCACCTGTATCAATTACTAAAGCCATCTTCCCATCATTTTTCAATGAAGCAAACATATGCTGAATCCATCCCCAGTCTGCGCTGTTTGATGGAGGGTATCCAAAAACAAATCTATTGTAAGGATCGTTTTCATAAACAGATTGTGCAAATGTTTGATTCCACATGGGATTTGCAGTTACTAAATCGAATTTCTTGAGTGATCCTTCATCGGTTAAAAATGCCGGTCTATTCATTGTGTCGCCAAGGGCAATTTGTGCTTCCATGACGTGTATAAAGATATTCATTTTTGCCATAGCATACGTTGAATGCAAGATTTCTTGCCCATAGAATTTAAGTGAATATTTAGTTCTATCATCTCCATATTTTTCTTTAAATCTCAGATGAGTTTTAATCAACAAGCCCCCAGATCCACAACAAGGATCATAGACCTCGTCTCCAGGTTTTGGGTCTAAGATCTTTGACATCAAAATTGCTACCTCACCAGGAGTGTAAAACTCACCCGCACTTTGCCCAGAACCTTCGGCAAATTTTCTCAATAAATATTCGTATGCGCGACCTAAAATATCTGGATCAACATCTTTCAGACCAAGGCGATGTCTTCCTAAAACATCAATTAATGCTACCAACACATCATCACTTATGATTCTTTGACCACCTGCAGTTGCATTGAAATCCACAATATCTATTACACCTTGAAGTTTGGGATTGTATCTTGCAATTGTTCTTACGGCGTCAGTTAAATATTCTCCGACATTTGTAGTTTTTTTAGCAACTTCAGACCATCTCGCTTCTGGTGGCAAATAAAAACGAACTAATTGGTGATCACTTTTTATAAAATCTTCGGCTGTTTCAAATGAACCAAATTTTTCTGACAACTCGTTCAATTCGTCTTCGAACACGTCAGAAAGTCTTTTTAAAAATATCAAAGGTAAGATATAATCCTTGTATTTGGGAGCATCTATAGGTCCTCTTATTTTACACGCCGCTTCCCAAAGCCAGTTTTCTAAAGTTTTGGTATCAAGGTTATTTTGAGCCATTTGTTGTCCTCCTGTGTTCCTCACAAATAATTATAATCAAAATTTATCAAAATGAATAACCTTTTCAAGAGGCCGTTTTGGAACATGGAAATTACCTTTCTCATCTATGTAATATTCAACCCTCTCATCGTTATCCTCTGCAAAAGACTCATGCCCTTTATAACCTAAAGCAACTACCGTGTTAATTTCATAGTCTTGTGGTACTTTTAGAATTTCTCTTAAATTTTCCCTGTTTATAGAAACAATGGGGCATCCGCCTATTCCTTTTGACCACGCAGCTAATAAAATATTTTCAAACGCTGCTCCTACATCGTGACCAATCCACTTGGTCGCTCTTTGTTTGTTGATTAAAATAATAATATATGCGGTTGGTTTTTCTCCTTCTTTAGGCGTTCCTTTTGGGGTTATGTAGCCAGCCCAACCTAAACTTTCAAAGACTTTGTCGCAAGTTTCTTTATCTTTTACAATTATAAACTCTAAAGGTTGTTTATTCGAAGCACAAGGGGCTAACCTTGCACAATCTACTAACTCTTTCAATATTTCTTCTTCAATCGGATCTTGCTTGAACTTTCTGATGCTTCTTCTTTGCTTGATTACTTCTATTAAATCCATATCGTTATACCTCCTCCATTAATTATTTTTACTATCTTTGGAAACTCTGAAACCTTCTTTAATCGATATTTCTAGAATCGAAAAATTTTTAAAATACCTCCATCATTTTAAGTTGCATACATTCTGATTTAGCTCCCCTTCGCCCAGCAACCCAACCAGATGGGTGGTGGAGGGCTCCGCCCTGTAACCCTTTTAAAATCAGAATCTTATTTTTGAAAATCTTTTTATTTCTAAAGTGTTTATAATTATTTTTGAGCTCATATATTTATAATTCCCAAAAGGCACTTCATTCAATACCAATAATATGTTCTCACTAAAAAAGCTTCTTTTTTAACAATAATATCTACTGTTTTATAGTCAGTCAGACGACTTTTCCAAATTATTTTTAAGTATCACTCACAACCTAGTTCATTCACCATCTTCGGATACATTCTACTTGGTTCATCCTTGCTGTGCAGAGGATACCATACTTGAGCAAAAAAGTGACTTCTTTTGGCGAGTTCGTGATAGTTCCAACTCTCTCGCTCACACTGAAGACACCAATGTCCTCCTTCCAAGACAAGCTTTGGGCTTGCCTCAAATACATGACCAAAAGCACATTTAAATAAAAGCTTTGTTTGCATGTCTCCTTTAGTCATATGCTGAGACAAACATTCACCGCCTCGAAACCGAGCTGCCTTTTTTATATCAGTGATATCCAGACTGCTTTCAGGTTTTGTTTCATCATAGCCATGGTCTATGTGTACCACTCTATCATAATCTGTATAAGGTTTAAAGTCTTTTATGCTTGGAGATATTGCCTCTCTATGCTCCTTTGAAATGAAAAACGGCTCAATATACTCGAGTCTATTGTTTTCCACCCAATTCAACGGCCCATGGTCTGTTCTCACTATTTTCTCAAACTTCTTTCTTATGATTCTACCTATGAGTTTCTGACCACCTGGAAATTTCGTGATGATTTTTGCGACTTTTATGGCTCTTACGTTTTCCCTTCGATAAAGATCAAAAAAGTATTCGGAACCTTGGCTCCTGAAATTCAGGTATTCCTCCAACTTATCAGAATCTAGAAAATAACCTCCGTGGAAATTCCGAATTGCAAACCAATTAGCATCAATCACATACTCAAGTTTAGTTATACCCATCATCTCGAACATTTTTTTAAACATCTGGTAAGTACTGAGTCTACAACACTCACCACCACTTATATTATAAATATGCCCCCAAAAATTGTCTGGTAAATCCTCACAAACATTTTTTAGAAGAACACCAGAGTCATGATCACTAACATATTCCAGCACATTGTTTAAAGGATTATGAAATATGATACCATCCTTAATTTCGATCATATGGGATGAGAAAATTCCCGTTTGCCTCAAAGAAACCCAATACTTCAACCCGGATTCGATCACAGCTCTTTCCGCTGCCACTTTTGAAACAGCATAATAATCATGAATACTCGGCTTTATGGGATCACCGCTATGAATCCAGTGGATAGGAGGCATTCTATCGCCATATTCAGCAACGGTTCCAATATATACAAGCTTTATCTTATTTCTATTAGGACTTTCTTTTATGGCACGGATGATATTAACCGTCGAACCATAGTTAACCTTCATTGTTTGTTTAGGGTAATAGTCAGCCTCGGGAGATACCAAAGCTCCGACATGCAACACTATGTCTGAACTTTGAACACATACTTTTACATCTTCGTAATTTGTCAAATCACCCCAAACAATCTTCAAATTTTCTAGTACTACATACTGTTTAAGCATTTCCTTATCCTTTACTAAAGGCCTTACCAAGATAACTACATCATATTTTGCAGGTTCTTTCAACAACTCTTTTAACCCACAAGAACCCATTACCCCTGTAGCACCTGTAAGAAATACTGTTTTCTTTTTTGTCATATCTTGTTTCCCCTCGCATACCAATGGTTTGCTATTTTCCATCCAAAATATACATGCAAAATTTCATGGCTCACCAATCGCTGTTTCAATATAATCTAAAAAGAGACTTATGTTTTCTTTTTTCTTAATAACTAGTTATAAATATCTTATTGAAGTTCTATTCCCAATTCTACAAGAGGTATTTTGAACTCTCTTATACCAGATGAATATGGTGCAATTTCGTAAAGTTGATAGATTATTACCAGATCTTCATTTGTAATATAATAATATCGATCAGGCTCTATTGTGTCTATACTTTCATAAAAATAAATTTTAGGGTCTGCATTTATTTCTTCGATGATGGTTTCTTTGATTATTTTAAAAGATCTGCCTGTGTCTTCACTATATAAACCCAAAAAATCGTATAGATTGAGGAATTTACTGAGAGTTAGATCATAATTGTACGTTTTTCTTGCAGTCATTGGATGAGCCTGATGATAAACAAAAGAAAAATAGTCAGAGTAAAAGCTCACAAAACTGTCCGAAACAAATCCAACTTCGGATTCTATAACTACTTCAACGTATGGTTCCTCAGATTCGTCTATACTGTTTCTAAGGCCATTAAGCTCATCGAGATATTGACTTAAGAAATCTTCAACATCTTTTGCTAAATAACTATTTAAAAGAAAGGCACTAGGTGCATCTTTTGTACCGTAAAAAAATGGAATATTTACTCTTCCACCTAAGTTTTCTTTTAATTCTGCTGATAGGGTTACATATTCGATTGAATAGAGTGTCATAGAAAACATTGTAAACAATAAAAATATGCTTACAACCTTTTTCATAGTTGATATCTCCCTTAAAGTAAGTTTTTGATTGATTCAAGATACTCTTTTATTATGCTTTTTGAACTTTCAAACTTTTCAGTTTCTTCCTCATTCAAAGTTATATCGATAGTTCGTTCCACCCCATCTTTGTTTATAACCGCAGGATATCCTATGTAGATATCGTCCAGCAGCACGGAAGGTGTATACACCCTACCTTCATTCTTTATTATCGATTCTACTAATGCAGTTGTTGCCGAAGCTATCCCATAATTAGTTGCACCTTTTTTGTTTATTATATTGTAGGCAGAATTTTTTACATCTTCAAAAATCTTATTTAGATCGATATTACAACTGTTCTTGTACGGGCAATTGCGGCAAAAACCTTTAATCGGAACGCCTCCAATCATTGCGGAACTCCACGCTGCCAACTCCGAGTCACCATGTTCCCCTATTATATAGGCGTGTACACTCATTGGAGATACACCGCAATTTTTTCCTATTAAAGCCCTTAATCTTCCGGTGTCCAATATTGTGCCAGTTCCAATTACCCTATTATGATCAAAACCTGTTACTTTCCATACAACATAGCTCATGACATCAACAGGGTTCGTAATATTTATTACCAACGTATTTGGAGCATATTTTTTTATGTTTTCTGAAATGCCTTTTATTATTTTAGCATTTTTTATGGTCAAATCTAATCTCGTTTCACCAGGCTTTTGAGCAGCTCCTGCTGTAATTATTACGATATCGCTTCCTTCTATATCACTATACTCCCCTGCTCTTATAATCATTCTTTTGTGAAAGGTTGTTGCATGTAATAAATCCAATGCTTCACCCTCAGCCATTTCTTTGTTGAGGTCGTAAAGAACGATCTCGTCAGCAACTGCTGCGTTTATTAAAGCAAAAGCGGTACTTGAACCAACTCTTCCCGTTCCTATTATACTTATTTTCAAAATCATATACCTCCCATTTTTGATGTTTTACTAACCCTATAGAAAAATCGATTTAGTAACTATTTAAATATAGGAAACCTAATTTCTGGAACATGATCGTCATCTATCAATATATCTTCAGCTCTCATCAAAAAAGTCATTGAACGGTGAAACTCCGGATAATCAATCATAATTCTCACCCCTAATTTATATTTATAAATTTCTTAAATTTTAATAGTTTTCCTGGCGCTGTCCACCCTAAAGTGAAGATCTTTCTTAAATATATGATAGCACATTCTTAAAAATAAGAAAAACCCTCTTGTAATTTACATAGAGGGCTTATTAAATTATTAAAAAATTTATTACTATTTTTTTCAGATTCAAAACTTGGATTTTATTCCATTGCTTCTATGTACTGGTTTATCTTTCTTTGCTCTTTCCCGATAGACCATAATATTACAAACAATAGCACTACCACAGTTCCTAGTATTATTAGAGAAGTGAGCTGCATGCTAATATTTTTGAATATCCACAACGGACCTTGGACAAGCATTAAGTCATAAAAAAATAGTAAGCCAAAAATAGCCATAGCATACCCCATTGTTATCAATTCTATGATCAACACTTCTTTCCCTTTGAACACCTTGTTCATTTGGGATACGTCTCTTTTAGGATCACTGAGAAAGATTCTTGCTCCTAATAATGATGAATAGTACAATAATATGACAGTAGGAATTATTAGTACCAAATCAAAGAAACTAAATTTTAGAAGAAGTGAGAAAACTATCGTAAGGACGATAAACTCAACTGTATAAAGACCTGTAGAAATCATTATTTTTGAGTTCACCATTGTTCTTATTTTGAAAGGAAATAACTTTGGAACTGGCCAGATTTTTATTTCTTCAGTCAACATATATGCAGAAATCATAGCCGAATAGTCTGCTGCAATAAACATAAAGAACAAAGCTAAGTAAGTTAGATCTTGCATACCTGTGAAAAAGAATATGAATGGAAATACCAGTGGATAAATCATCATAAAAATCAATTGGGAATTTCTAAAAAGAAGTTTTCTGTCTTTTTCAAAAAGAGGCAAACGTTTGGTTTTAAATTTTTCAATTTTTTTAACCTTTGACTTTTTTCTTGACGTTGAGAAATCAAGATTGTTGGCGTACCTGTATACCAAGTAAAAGAACAATATCGAAACAGCGTAGATGAATATAAGAGAAACGATATTTCCGTTTAACGCATTGATAAATTGAGCATGTGGCCAAAAAGGGCTCATAAATGCTTTAAGGGAGTTTCCCATTCCTTCAATGAGGTTTTCTGGATCGTTTGTCGTCATCATTGGGAGAAATTGAGGTATTAAGACCATAAAGATAATACCTATGAAATAAGTTAATTGCGCAATTCTTTTTGCAGATGTTTTACCAACAAAAAAAGACATCATTAATCCAATTACAATGGAAATAGAGATCAAAAAAAGAAAAAACCCTATAATCCCCAATATCGATAAAATAACATTTGAACTTTTCAAAATCATATACGAGACACCGATTGATAAGAAAGCACCACTTCCTATTCCAGACATAATTAAACTATCTATAGTAGAAGAGAAAAAGAGTGTTGATCTTTTAATCGGCATTGTTAAAAAAGTATCAAGCATATCGTTATCAAAGAGTGTAGTTACAATTAAGGGGGAAAATTGCAAAACAAATATCGCACTTACCATTAAAAAGGCGGGTGCAAACATTAGTTCTAGAAAAGTATAATTAGAATCCAACCCTATTTGATTCAACGGGATGTTTAGATCAAAAGAACCTGCGGTAGCGAGCATTGTTGGAATGATAATAGCTAAAAAAATTATTGGGACTATCAGATAACCAATAATATTAGAGAACATCCCTGATCTTTTTTCTATACCTTTTCTGTTTTTTGTCGGACGAGATTTGTTTTTATAGGAGTATTTCAACAATAATTTTAATTCGTTCATTGTAACCTCATAACCTCCCCTCTAAAGTTCGTCGATTATTTCTTTTACTTGGCTACCCCCAGTTAATTCCAAGAAAATGTCTTCCAAACTCCTATTTCCGAGTTTAGAGAGAGACCTCAACTCTTCCATATTACCTTCAGCAAGGATTCTACCGTGATCTATGATTCCAATTCTGTCACACATCTTTTCCGCTATTTCTAGAATATGGGTCGTAAAGAATATCGAAGAGCCTTCGCTTTTGTATTTTTGCAAAAGTTCTTTTAGTATCCCCGCTGCTCGAGCATCCAAACCTACGGTTGGCTCATCTAAAAAAATAACCTTTGGTTTTCTCATCAAAACTGAGGCTACCATTAATTTTTGTTTCATACCATGAGAATAATCCCCTATATAATCGTTAAGGTAATCTATCCCAAACGCATCACATATTTCGTTGAATCGCGAGTGAATTTCATTTGAATTTAATTTGTATACGTTCATTATAAATTCTATGAACTCACTGCCTTTGAGATTCTCATACATTTTTGGTTCATCTGGCACAACCCCAATTTCTCTTTTTATTTCCAATTCGTAATTATTGTAATCTTTATCCATGATGAAAATCTGACCAGAGGTTGGTTTTAGTGTACCTGTGAGCATCCTTATCGTTGTAGTTTTCCCTGCACCATTGGGACCTAGAAAACCATAAATTTCTCCTGCATTCACGTTTAAATTGATTTCATCAACCGCAGTGAAATCTTTGAATTTTTTGGTTAAGTTTATTGCTTTTATCAATATTATGCCCCCTCTACGTCTTTATAATTTTAACAAGTATAAAACCCTCTTTTTTGGGAACAGAGGGTTTTGTCATTGTTTAGCTTTGAAAGAAAGGAAATCTCAACCCTTCTATTTCTTTTTCGTTTTTGTCAAACTTACCAGAATACTCTTCCATTTCCTTTAAATCCCAATCAAACACCGTTAAATAGCAGCTACCTTCCTTTTCCTCGCTGAATATTGCAGGGAAATTGTATAGATCTTCAGAATCTGCATTCTCGCTCTCTTCATCGGCTAGCGATACCTCAGTAATCACTGAATACGCTTTTAAATCAATGATCTCTGTCAATTCACCCAAGAAGTACAAAAAATTGTCAAATTCTTCTTCAGTATCGACATCTAACGGTAAGTTAACAGGAACGACTTCCTCTTCAACTTTGAACTGTGTTAGGTAATCGTTGATATCTTGAGCCAATTCTTCATCAAGTTCTTTTATCTTCTCCAAAAATTCTTTTTTCGATTCTTCACTAAAATTCGCCCACAAAATAACTTCAGGGTGAAGATGGTCCTCATGTACTAAATTAGAATCATTCATAAAATCTATAGCCACAGTATGAAAATTTGGATAATTAGAAATAAAAATCTCCTCCTTTTTTTATTGAGACAAAAAATAATTTTGTTCACAATATTATACCATTATTTTTCTATTAAGCATATTAATAAAATAAAACAGGAAATTATATTTTGAATATTTAAACAATCGACCTTAGGAATGCTATGGCTAACCGAATACTGTA
>NZ_AZRL01000018.1 GCF_002895525.1 Petrotoga olearia DSM 13574 | reverse complement strand
GTAATAGGGGGTGAAGATAACGATACGGGAAACACCCAGAACCATACCGAACCTGACGGTTAAGCCGTATCGTGCCGATGGTAGTACGCTAAGACGTGTGAGAGTAGGTATCGCCCCCTTCCTTTTTTTAGAAGCAATATGATATGATTTATTTGTATTTTCTCACCCCTAAAAAAATACCGCATCAGTTAGTTGGATGCGGTATTTTTTCTTTTTCTTCTTCTCACTTATTTTAATGAGTGTATATCGATTTTCCATCCGGTAATTTTTGCTGCTAGTCTAGCGGTTTGACCACCCTTTCCTACAGCTAAGGAAAGTTGATTCTCAGGAACATACACAAAAGCGGTTCTTTCGTCTTCGTTAAGAATTATATTTTTTACTTCAGCAGGGGCAAGAGCGTGTTTTATAAAAATTTTAGGATCTTCTGAATATTCTATAATATCCACTTTTTCATTTTTTAATTCTTTTATTAGTTCACTGATTCTAGAGCCTTTTTCACCGATGCAAGCACCTACAGGATCAACTCCTGGCATGGTGGTAACAACAGCAACTTTACTCCGTATTCCCGGTTCCCTGACTATTTTTACAATTTTGATAATACCTTCTTCTATCTCGGGTACAATAGATGATAATAATTCTGTAATGAGCTCAGGTGCTGTCCTTGAAACCATAATTTTAGGCCCTTTTGATGTGTTCTGAATGTTTTTTATGTATACTTTTACAAGTTCTCCATTTTTAAAGGTTTCTCCAGGAATTGTCTCTTTCTTGGGGAGTTTAGTCTCTAACTTTCCAATTCTAATGTCAATATATTCATCACTGACTTTAATTATTTCAGCGGTTGAAATCCTGTTTTTTAAAGCTACGTATTTATCAAACAAATTTTTCTTTTCTAGTTCCTTCAAATTTTGAAGTATGACTTGTTTGGCTGTTTGAGCGGCAACTCTTCTAAAATCCTTTTTAAGATTGATCTTTTTTCTTACCATCTCGCCTATTTCTATTTTTGGATTAATTTTTTTAGCTTCTTCCAAAGAAATTTCTTCTTTTGGGTTTTCAACTTTTTCAACAACTTTCCATAACTGATAGACATTCAATTTTGTTAGGTTTTTATCGATTTCGATTTCAACATTTTTTGCCCCATAATTTTTTTTGTATGCACTTTTAATAGATTTAGCTATAATATCAACCAACGAGTCTCTACTTATACCTTTATCTCTTTCCAAGGCGTCTAAGGCTTCTAAAAGATTTAAGTTCAATGTTCTACACCTCCCATATCTTTCAAATTCTACAATTCAATTTCTAAATTGGCTTTATCTATTTCGTTTAAATCGATGTTGAGTAATTTTCCAGAATCTTTTTCAGTAATTTTAATCTGATCTTCCAATATATCGTCAATATAACCAATTACTACAGAATGTTTCTTCTCTTTACCTTTTAAAATGAATTTGGCTAACTTTCCTTTGAATCTTTCGTAATCTGCTTTGCCTCTTAATTTTCTATCGAGTCCTGGGGAACTAACTACTAACTCATAACTCTTGTCAAAAGGATCAATTTCGTCTAACCAAGGATCAAAAGCTTTGGAAAACCTTTCACAATCTCCTATGGACACATATCCACCAGCTTTATCGATCACAATCTCTAGAATTTTATTTTTGTTACTTCCTTTAATCAAGATATCAAAAATCTCAAGGTCCAACTTAGAAGCAACGTTATCGGCTTTTTCCCATATTAACTGTTTAACCTCTTTGCTGGTTAACATGGTATGCACCCCTTTCAATTCAAAAATTATTTTTTATAAAAAAGCTCGAGGGCGAAAAGCCCTCGGCACTCATTTTGTTAATTAATTTTCTCTTAATTACCATTAATATTATAACATAAAAAAAATAAAAATCAAGACCATTTAAAAAATACCATTGAAAATTTAGCTTGACCCAGCCTTCCTTTTTCAAGACTTGCAGACAGAATAAACACTGCAGCAAAGTATCAAAACAAGGGTAAAAGTAGAAATATGGGAAGAGACTTCATTGGTAGATTGTTCAACGGTGACAGAAGATTTTGAATTACGGAAATAAATTTATTCCAACTTCAAAGCTTCGATGCCATGGGAAAAATATTTCCATTTTCCATCTTTTTTTCATACTTTTTTCTACTATTTCCTTAAAAGGCAATAGTTTAGTTCTCGTATACTCTTCTGCCCATTTTTCAGCGGGTATAAGTGTCCATATATTGCATCCTTTTTGGACAGAATCTTTTCTTAGTTGTTGCCTTACCACTGCTTGGTAACCCCAATGTTCTATGAAAAAAATTGCCTGTAGTTTAAGTAATTCTTCTGTGTCTAATTTTAAATAATTTTTTTGAGCAAAATACTGAATTATGGAATGAAGGATAACGGTTCCAAGAGTATTACTTACAGTGTTCCAACCAGAGTAATTTATCTTTAACCAGTCTAAATTATTTTCCAAAAGTTTTTCTACTAATCGTTTATCTGAACCATTTCCATATCTTATATCAGCTATTCCAATAATTTTATCTTCTTTTTTAATTCTTTCAATAATTGTTTCGTATTCTTCCTCAGAATCAATTAATGCGGTGTCTTGAAAAGTAATGTCGTATCTACTATAATCATAAGAATTATTCAATAAAAGTAAAATATCACCTTTTTGTTCTATTTTCCCTCCAGCTGCTCCAATATGAGTTTCAACGCTACTTTTTAAGGGATATCCTTCATAAGGGGGAATCAAAGTGATTGATTCTGGATTTGTATAAAAAAGTTCAAAAGAAGGTGAATATGTAAACGTTGAACATAATAACCTGCTTAAAAGGGTTAAAGAAGTTTCATCTGCACCAGGATGAATAGAGATTTTTTCATTTAAACCTAATTGGTTAACTAACTTTTGATGCTGTTTTGATTCATAAACTGATAAGCTACCAGGTGAATTATCATCCAAGGTTATATTCAAAAAATCTATTGTTCCATTATCGACAAGCTTAACCGTTTCTTGGATAATGTTGTAGTTTCTTTCTCTCCTCCAAAAAAAGTCTTTTATCATCCACTCGGGGATTTCTTGATATTTGTTTTTATGCCCTTCCATAAATTTTGGTAAATCATCTTTGTAAGATAAATTTTCTACCTTATCCTTTGATTCTAGATATTTAGCGAAATCCTTTGACAGATTACTTAAAGTTTCTCCATAATACTCCCAGTAATCAGGTTCTTCATCCGACGAGTTGTATATGGGGATTCTTGTTATTGTAGAAGAAAGATAGATAACCGTTCTTTTTTTCTTTAAAGTATTAAGAATTTTTAGTCTTTCATTAATTGTAGGCTTTTGGAGTAAATTTATTCTTGATGGGATTAATCCTCCATGAATCAAGGTTTCTAATGAAAGGATTAAATTATCTCCTTCTCGAGTGTTTTCTAAAAGCCAATTTTTTAAAGCGTCAGTATCTGCTGGGATTTTTTTAGATCCTAGCAATTCTTTAGGAGGAGTCAAAATATTCAAGCCTGAGGCTTTTGCAAACATTAAAAAATATTCCCGAGTGCAAAATCTTTCATCAATAGGTAAAAATATTATTCTCATTTTAATGACCTCTCTTTATTTTGATATTGCCTAATTTTTCTCAATTCATTTATACTATTTAAAAAAGAAAAGTATCTTTCTTCTGTGACATAGGTCGTATTCTTTCAATTTCATTTTTCATTTCGTTTATGTCGTTTTCACCTTTGACGCCCCGTAGAAATTTTCAGAAGCTTCTGATACTAGTACCCCAACTTCTGCTCCAAAAAAATCACTGAACAAAATACAAAAAATAGAAACATTATTCCTTTTTTCATTTTTCATTCATCTCCTTTGGGAAACAATGATTTGAACTAAAAGTTCACTGTTTTAGTGCCCCTTGATAGCCTTCTATAAAATATCTTTGAGTAAAAAAGAAAAAGACAAGAATCGGGATGGAAGCAATAATTAAACTGGCGGTTATGTATCTATAATTTTGTTCAAACATATTGTTTAAGTAAGAAAGGCCTACCTGTAAAGGGAATTTATTTTGACTTTGAAGAACTATCAATGGCCACAAAAAAGCATTCCAAAAACCTGCAAATGAAATAATAGAAAGTGCTGTAGCCGCAGGTCTCACCATCGGAAACATTATTTTCCTCCAAAGTTGAAATTCATTACAACCATCTATTCTAGCAGCATCTTCAAGATCCCTTGGAATAGCGAGATAATTTTGTCTCATTATAAAAATTCCAAAAATACTAACAGCACTCGGCAAAACAACTGCTAAATAAGTATTGAAAAGTTTAAGATTTAAAATAGTTATGAAATTAACAATTAGACCTCCTTGAATGGGGATCATCATAGGTAACAAAATCAAGAAAAATATAAGATTTCGTCCTTTGAATTCCAATCTTGCAAGGGGATAGGCTGCTAAAGATGCAAATAGAACATTAAAAATTATTCCCAAGGCTGTAATTATTAAAGAATTTAAGAAGTATCGCGGAAATGGAACATTTTCAATAACGTATTTGTAAGCATCAAGAGTAGCAGGGTTAGGTATCCACTTGGGCGGCCAAGTTAGAACATCTGTTGCAGTCTTCAAAGAGGTAGAAAGAGCCCATAAAAATGGGAATATAAAAAATAAAGCCAAAATAATTAAAAGAACATAATTTAAAGTGATTTTTATTATTTTTTTCTTATTTATTTGTTTTTTTTCTTTTTTTCTCATTTTCACCACCGACACCTCCTAAACCAAAAAATTTGAACTGTATTAATGTTAGAGTAATTAAGAATGCAGAAAATATTACTCCCACGGCCGCTGATCGTCCAAATTGGTATCTATTGAACGCCAAATTGTAAGTTTCAAACATTAACGTCGTTGTCTGATTTGCTCCTCCTGTGAGTAGAAAAATTTCTTCAAAAACCTTTAAAGCGGACATAGTTGACAAAACAAAGCACAATAACATTGTAGGTCTTAATAAAGGAATGGTAATTCTGGTGAATTTTTTAAAATTGCTCGCTCCATCTAAAGCCGCTGCTTCGTAAAGCTCCGAAGGTATATTTTGTAATCCAGCTAGATAGATAATCATATAATAACCAAGGCCCCTCCAAAAGGTAACAAACATACATGAAAACAATGCTACATTTTTATCTAAAAGCCATAAAACCGGTTCTTCGATAATGTTCAAAGACATAAGAAAATAATTGAGTATCCCATCTACGTCAAATATCCATCTCCAAGCTATGCTGACTATAACACTACCTGTTATTACAGGAACATAAAATAATGTTCTAAAAAATTTTATTCCAGGTATTTTTTGATTGACTAGAACAGCTAAGCCCATTGAGGCGAATTGTATAAAAGGGACAACTATAAGATACTTTAAAGTATTAGCCAATGAAATATAGAAATACTTGTAATTAAAAAGCCATCTATAATTTTTTAGCCCCACCCATTTAGTTTCACCTGTTAACATATTGTAATCAGCGAAAGATAAAGTTATCCCTCTCACAATCGGATAATAGCTGAAGATACCCAATAAAACCAAAGGAGCTACTAAAAAACAAAAGGCAATCAAATATATTTGTTTTTTTCTACTAAGTTTCAAAGGTCACACCTCCTAAATCAAGGGGCGATAGGTCGATACCCTATCGCCTTTTAACCAATGCAATAAATAGAAAACTAAAATTCACTGGATAGTAGATCATCTAACTCTTCTTCAGCTAAGGATAATGCTTCTTCGGCTGTGTAATCACCTTTAATAGCAGGTATCCAATAATCATCTAAGATCCTTCTGAATTCAGAATATTTTGCTGGCCCTATTATTTTCCCGATTGCATCTTGATCAAAACCATATATCATTGATTCACTAGCTACTAATTGTGCTTTAACATTCAAATCTCTTTCTGCCCTTTCTAAAAACCAAGGATCTTCTTCGAGCGATATTTTCGTTGAGGGAACAACTGTTGCAATCTTAGCAAACTCCACTTGCCAATATGGAGAAGTTAGCCATAATCCAAATTTTACCGCTTCAGCTTTATTTTTCGCATTGTATGGCACTGCCACATTCATTGCTCCCGCAGGAATTTTTTTGCCTTTTCCTAAAGGAAAGGAAGTAACATCACTAACTTCGAATATGCTTGGACTATTTATTTGGACATGTTTAACCATAGTTATTCCAACAGGAAACATGGCAATTCTTCCACCTGCATACTTTTGGGTACCTGCTTGATAACCTCCTAAATCTTGAGGCATAAGTGCCTCTTTGAAGGCAAGCTGATGTTGTTTCAATTTAGACATTGCCTCAGGGGTGTTCACTATAGCCTTTTTTCCATCTGCAGAAATTAACGGGACGCCCTCTTCCTGAAGATCGATATGCGCAACGATGTTGGGTTGATATCCGTATAGGCCAGTTTTTTCTTTAATTATTCTAGAATATTCTATGATTTCATCCCATGTCTTTGGTGGAACATTAGGGTCTAAACCCGCTTCTTCAAAAATCTGTTTGTTGTAAAGCATAATTTGGGGACTTAGATACCAAGGAATAGCATATGATTTTCCATCTATTACAGTAGCTTCCCAATAGTTCGGTAAGTATACGTATTTTTCTACTTCATTTACGAATTCATCAATAGGGCTTAGTGCATCTTGGGCTGCAAAGTCTATAGCCCAAGGAGTATTCATATTCACCAGATCAGGGGGATTGCCCGAGGCTATTGAAGCGATGAGTTTCTGTTGAAAAGCATCGTAAGGAACGTCGACCCAGTTGATTTTTATGTCAGGATTTGCAGCTTCGAAAGTATCTATGACTGAGTTAATGTAATCTGAAAATGTAGACAAAGAAAGCGTCCAAAATTCAACATTTACACTTTTTGCTGATAGCACCAACGAACCGATAATCAAACATACCAACACTACAAAAAACTTTTTCATGCCAATCTACCTCCTTCTTTTTTGCCACATTTCGTGGCTATAACTTTGATGTCTTTTGAATCTGGTTTTCTATTTCGTCAGGATGGATCTTGAAAAGTTCGATATTCTTGCTCAGTGCTAAATAAATTCCTGAACCAATCGCTTGTCCCATACCTGCACATGTTGGTTGAATTCTTGCAGCGGATTGGCCTTCGAAATCTGAAGAAAAACACCTTCCAACTATTGCTAAATTTGTATAACTTTCTGATATCAACGATCGTAAAGGTATTTCATAGTAGTCATCATATTTCGGAATAAAACCTTTTTCTTTTTCATCTATTTTCTTTTCATTTGAGTGAATATCAATTCCATAACAACCTTTCACTACCCCATCAGGGAATTTTTTGTAAGTTCTTACATCTTCTCCTGTAAAAACATACATTCCTTTAACTCTTCTACTTTCTCTTATCCCAATTTCCGGGGCTATTTTTTCAAGGTATGCATTTTCAAACCCCTTTACATATCTCTTTGCAAAATTCAATATTTTTTCTACCATTATAGTTCCTTCTAATATACTTCTTGAAAGTTCTGAGTTATCAATTGAATCTTTAGAAATATTCATAGTATTAACTGTCACTCTTCCTTTACCAGGTAACTGAACAAAGAAGAAATGATCTATAGATAGCGAAGGGTCTTCTTTCTTCGCCTCTTCTAGTTCTTCAAAGTAGCCTGCAACAGAAATAACGTCCATATTCGGAACAACCCATGCGAAGAAGTTTTTTGGGTTATTTTTTACATCTCTTCTGACACTCTCAAAATCAACACCTGCAATAGTAAACATTATTGTTAAAGCTTGATTTTTTCCCGTTTCATCGCCTACAAAACATTCATTTCCAGAAAGATACCCAACTATTCCGTCACCGCTGGCATCAACAAAAAAGTCGGATTCAATTTCTATTGTTTCACCATTTGAGGATTGGGCTTTCAAGGAAATAATTTTGTTTTCTTCTTTTATTACTTCTGTTACCATTGTTTTAAATAATAATTCAACTTCACTTTCTTTCAGCATTTTCATCATTTCAATCTTCATTAACTCGCTGTCAAAAGTGTTGAAGAATACTCCACCTTTTCTTTTTAACCTTTCAATTAGTTCTTGAAATATTCCTTTTATCAGTATTTGATTATCTAGCCAATATTTCATAAAAGGATTAATCAATCCAAGTGTAGTAAGCCCGCCAATTGTAGAATTCTTTTCAATTAATAATGTTTTTAGGCCACTTCTTGAAGCTGCTATCGCTGCATGGAACCCTGCGATCCCTCCGCCGACAATTGTTACTTGTTTACGATATTTCACTACAACCACCTCAGTATAATTTATTAACGACTGCTCTTGCAGTGTCTTTTCCTGTAGTTAAAGCCTTTTCATATTCTATTGAATACAACAAGCCAGACAAGATCTCCACCGCAAAAATTTGAACCAGGATAGATCTCCCTGCGCTAGTTTTTACAGGGTTTTCACCAGAGAATATTTCTAATACCACGTCAGAATATTTTGTAATAGGAGAATTCGCATGTTCAGTCAAACTAATTGTTGTTGCCCCATGCTTTTTAGCAACATTTAACGAGTCTACTGTGTCCTTAGTGGACCCACTTTGACTTATTCCAATTGCTAAATCTCCAAAGTTCAAAGTAGCTGCGGAGATAGCTTGCATGTGAGGGTCTTCCTGGGCGTAAGACGGAAACCCTAACCTTGTTAACTTATATTGTAATATTTTGGCAACTGCTGACGAGGATCCTACCCCGTAAATCTCTATCCTTTTAGCAGATCTAATGAAATTTGCAGCTTGTAAAAACTTATTTATGTCTAGTATTGAAGTTGTGCTCTCTATCGATTTAAGAGAACCCAATTTTACCTTTCTAAGTATTTCTTGAGGAGAGTCATTTTTGAAGATGGTTATATCTTTTTCTTCTTCAAATATATCTTCATTATTATCCAAGGCTAACGTAAGTTTGAAATCTTGAAAAGTTTCAAAACCTGCTTTTTTAACGAATCGAGCAATTGTAGCCTCGCTTGTTCCGCATTTTGTAGCTAATTCAGTTATGGTAATCCTTGTTATGTCCTCTTTTTTACTATTTAATATATACTCCGCTACTTTCTTTTCAGATTTAGTGAAAGTAGGCATCCTAGAATTAAGAAAAGCTTGAATTTTACTCATTTTTAGATTTCTCCTTTTTGAAATGAAAGTATTGCCGATCCCCTTGCGCCTGCAAATTCACCTAATTGACTAAATTCAATAAATTCGCCACTTTCATTTCTTATTTTTTCATAAGAGGACCGAATTTCCTTTAATACTTTCTCACCGTACTTTGGAATGACTCCACCAAGGTAACATTTTTCAAAGTCCACGGTAGTTTTAACTGTATCAATTAACCAAGCCATAACTTTTGCATAATCTTTTATATTATTTAGGGATATTTCATTATTCTTTTCATATACTTTTTCTCTTAAGTATCTTCCAGAAAGCAAAGTTTCAACGCAACCAACTTTTCCACAAGTACATCGTTTGTTATTTCCTGGATATACTATGTGACCTATTTCTCCACCACCTCCCATAATTCCTCTTATTATCTTCCCGTTAATAATTATTCCTCCACCAAGACCTGTCCCTACGGTTATCATCAATAAATTGTTGACTTTTGTGATGTAATGCTGGAAATATGCGGCACAATTAGCGTCATTATCAACCTTTGGCCGTATATGAAATTCTTGTTCTACAATATCTGCAATTTGTACTCCTTCCCAATCAGGAATCAAACCAGTTGAAAAATTGACAATTCCTGACTTAAAATTAATTTTTCCACCGGTAGCAATTCCCATAAAGTGGGTCTCATTCGTTATTAAACCTTTAATTAGAGAAAGCATATTTGAAATAACTTCTTTGCCTGTTGCTGCTGTAGGTATCTTTTTACTTTTTATAATTTCTCCAAATCTATCAGTTAAAACTCCACGAGTCCAAGTTCCTCCTATATCTATGCCTACAGCAGAAATTTCATCATTTCTAAAGTCCTTAAGGTGATCTTTAAAATTTTTAGCAATTACATGAGGCCTAGTAATGGCCGATCCAACAGTAACAGCATATGCTCCGTATAAGATTGCTTGCCTTGCATATTGAGGAGTAGAGATGTTCCCTTCAGCGATAACAGGTATATTCGTTATTTTTACAGTTTTTTCTATTAAATCTAAATCTGGTAAATCTCTTCCGGAGGTATAATCAGTATAACCAGCGAGTGTAGTTGCTATATAGTCGGGCTTTAAAGGTAAAACATATTTCACATCTTCTATGTCAGCTATATCCGCTATTATTCCAATGTGGGGGTAATATTTTCTTAAATAGTCAAAAAGTTCTGGTAAAGGTTCAGGTCTTTCTCTTCTTGTACAATCAATAGCAATAAAATCTGAGTCCGCATCAACTAAATTATCTATATCTTTTTTAGTGGTTGTGATAAATGCCCCTTTTAAACTCCTGTTTTTAGTTATTCCTATTACTGGAAGGTTAACAATTTTTTTTATCTCTCGAATATTTTCAGGAGAAAGAGCCCTGATAGCGTCTGCTCCTCCAGCCTGAGCCGCCATAGCCATCTTTACAATAGTTTCTTTCCCATATAGGGGTTCCCCTTCTTCTGCTTGACAGGATACAATGAATGCATTCTTCTTCAACATTTTCATAGATCTTCCTCCAAATATTGAAAATAATTTTCATATAAAAAACTAAATAACGAAATTTATCTACATTTTCATTATAATTCTTATTTTCTGAAAAGTCAAATCAGAAAAATAGAGAATTTCTTTCATAATCGCTTTTAATTGCTAATAATTTGATCTGATTGGTTAATTTGGATAATTTTCAATTTTTTTCTTTCTGATATAATTCGAAAAAATTCGATGGCCCATTTATTTACAATTAAGTGAAAAATGAGAATTTTTTACTTAATTGGGTTTATTTGGATGTAATTACTGCTATGGCTAACCGAATACTGTACCACCCTGCTAACCTAATTATGTACCATGTAGAAAGAAGAAGTTCTTTTCTTTCTCTTTTCATATGAAAAGAGAAAAATCGAATATTTATCAGTTTCCCTTAATTTCTCGTCTTTGGTTCCTGTAACGATAGCTTTCTCCGTTGAATAGTATTATCTTACTGTTGTGGATTAACCTGTCGATAATCGCTGCTGTCATCCTTTCATCGTGAAATATTTTAGCCCATTCTGCAAATTCAAGGTTACTGTTTACCAAGATAGATCCTTTTTCATACCTTTCAGAGAATATTTGGAACATGAGTTGTGTAACTTGGTCGGATAACTGCACGTATCCTAGTTCATCAATTATCAGTAAATCTACTTTGCTCAACTTTTTTTGGAACTTTGTTAGTTGTCGTTCTTCTTGCATTTCAACTAAGAGGTTCCCAAGATTGGCTGCTGTGAAAAAACTTACTGTTTTCCCTTTCTTACATGCTTGTATCCCTATCGCTATACTTATGTGTGTTTTTCCCGCACCTGGTGATCCTAAGAACAAAAGATTTGTCTTTTCTTCGATGAACTTACATTCACTGAGTTCCAGTATTTCCTTCTTTGATAGGTAGGGTGCTTGACTGAAATCAAATTGGTCTATCGTTTTTAGATTAGGAAACTTCGCTTGGCGTAACAACCTTTGAAATCTGTTGTTTCCCCTTGATATGACTTCACATTGAATCAAAGTTTCAAAAAATTTTTCGTTGTCCCATTCGTTTCTTTTTGCCTCTTGTAGTGTATCCTCATACCGTTCTAATATACCAGCTAGTCGACAATATTTGAGCTGTTCTCTTAGTTCATCTTTCATTTTCACACCCCACTTTTCGAAGTAGTTCATTGTAAGTACTTAGAGGCATGTAAGTGGTGGTGTGTTTGTCTACGTCAAGGGATTTTAGCTTTTCTTCCGATAGAAGTTCTGTTTTGGGTTTGTGTTGTGTTTGATACCTTAGTACGCTTAACACGTCTTGGTAACTGTAACGGTTCTTTTCATCCAATTCATTTAGTACCTTTGCTACAACTTCAACGGTGTATTGTTGGGTTAATTTTAGTATGTCTATGAATTCCCTTGTTCCTTTTGAATCAGAGTTAAGATGAGCTTGCAGCATCTTATGGTACTTTTCATATATCTGAGGTAATCCCCAATCTTGGATGACTTTAGCTTGTTCGTATGCCCTTGCCTTTTTTCTTAGTAAAGGTAGAAAATGGTATGGGTTTAAACTCTCTTTGCTTTTACCAAACATCCTTTCGTGTTCTGCTATAACTTCTCCTTTGTAGATTACCCTTACCTTGAATGGGTAGATGTGAACTTCAACCTTTTTACCAATGTAATTTGTTGGTACAGAGTATCTGTTCTTTTCCAAATGAATCAGTTGGTATGTGTCTACCTTTGCTTCCTTTATCCTTGCAAATACGTATCTTTCTTTGAGAGGAAGAAAATCTTCATCAAGGATTCTCTTTTCCCAGCTTTCTCCTTCATACCTTCCTTTTTTGAGCCTTTGATGACATTTTTCCTTTAATTCCAAATTGAGTATATCAAAACTTTTGAACTCAATTCTCGGTAAGAAGTAGTTGTTTTCAACGTATTTAACAAGGTTTTCTACCATCCCTTTTTCATTGCCTTTAGCTGGACCACAGAACTCAGATTCAAAACAGTAGAAGGATTGGAATTTGACAAACTCTTCTTGTAGTATCCTTTCTTTCCCTTTTAGTACTTCCTTCACCGCAGGTTTTAAATTGTCAAAGATTATCTTTTTTGGAATTCCACCAAAAAAATCAAACGCCGATGTTAATCCATCAAAGAAAAACTCTGTAGACTCTCCTGGATAAGCTTTAACAAACTCCACCTTGCTGTAGCATAACTTCGCACAGAATACGTGTATCTTTCTTGGCATCTTATCTTGCATCACGTAAACTTCACCAAAGTCTACCTGCATACTACCTCTTAGTGGCACTAATTTCAAAAAACCTTCTTTTTGATTGATACCAAGTTTCTCTTCTATCTTCCTTGCTTGATAGGTGAAGGAGGAATAACTTCCTTTGTATCCTTCTTCACAGATGAGTTCGTATATACGTCTTTTGGTTAACTTTTGGTTCTTGGGTTGGTTTGAATTGTATTCTAACAAATGTTTGATACGTTTTTCAAAATCACCATTTACTGGTTTGTCCCTCTCAACGTTCATATGATACTTCTGTTCTGGATTCTTGATAGCTCTTTTGACCGTCACTCTGTGTATCCCCATTTCTTTTGCTATCGCTCTTTGACTTTTGTGTTTGTTAAAATACAAAAATCTTATATAATTGTATTGTACCATCTCTATCACCTTTCTTTCCTCCTGTACAATCTTTTTTGACCAAATTTATTATACAGGATTTGTGTGATAGGGTGGTACACTTTTCGTTTAGCAGACTCTTATTTTTGGTACACTTTTCATTTAGTAAGTGCA
>NZ_AZRL01000017.1 GCF_002895525.1 Petrotoga olearia DSM 13574 | reverse complement strand
GGGTGGGGAGCGGGGGAAGGGCGCTATAAAAACTATTAAACAAGAGTTGGATAATAAAATAGCTCACCTTCAAAATATGGTATAATTATGTTGTACAAAACAAAGATAAAAGGACAAGATGGCTATATATACATTCTAATGGAACACAAAAGCTACATTGAAGGGAAAGTAATCTTTCAACTGTTGAGATACATTACGAGCATATGGGAAGAAAAATACGATCCCAAAACAAAAAAGGTTCCGATAATAATACCGATGGTAATATACCATGGAAGAGAAGTCTGGAACGTAGAAACGAACTTATCAAATATGGTACAAGGGATAGAAGATTTACCAAATGAACTAAAAACATACTTACCTACATACCGATATGAAATATGTGACTTCTCAATCAAAGGGAAAAAAAGGATAATAGGATTAACAGCGACGAAAGTTGCATTAGAAGCAATGAGAGCAGGAACGGCAATGACCGAAAAAGAATTTAAAGAAAGATTAGCAATAGTATTCGCATACATAAACCAACTACCAGAAGAACAGGTACATGAATGGTTTGAAGGGTGTATGATCTACCTACTAAACGTAAGGGAAGATATAACGATAGAAGATATATTAAAGGTACAAAAAGAAATAATGCCTGGAAGGGGTGAAATAGTTATGACAATAGCTGAAAAGCTGAGGAATGAAGGAATGGAAAAAGGAAAACTTGAAGGAGAAAGAGAATTTGCAATTAGAATATTAAACAAAAGATTTGGTAACGAATTAACCCAAGAGATAAAAGATAAGATAAGAAAAGCGGATGAAAAAACGATAGATTACATAGGAGATAATTTACTAGAAATAACCATGGAAGAATTAAAAGAAATATTGAAATAATCTTTTTTACCAAATTCATTATACAGGAATTGTGTGATAGGGTGGTACACTTTTCATTTAGTAACTTCAAACGCTATCTAAAAATGGATAGCGTTTTATTTATACCTTAGATAAATCTCCTTACAAATCTTATAAACCACATAAATTACCAAAATTATTATATTAGCAAAAACAGCTCCTGAAATATCTATAAGAACATCATTCAATGAAGAACCTCTGCCAACAAACTCTTGAGAATATTCATCTAATGCAGCTATAAGTGCTGGTAAAGATACTCCAAGTAAAGTCCCTATCAATAATCTCTTTGAATACAAATATCCAAACAACCAAGAAAACACACCAAGTATAAAATATATTCCAAAATGCGCACTTTTTCTAACAAGTGCTATGGAATCAGCATATTGATCTCCAAGCCACAACTTCTTTAAAAATACTTCTATCTCTCTAAACCATTTTGTATCTGAAAAATCAAATACATTATCTATTGATTTAATAACATTATAGACAAAATAAGATTGATTTGAAGATTCCTCTGGATTTCTTGTTCCAAAAAACAAAATAACTCCAACCCAAAAAATTAAAAAAATTAATGATATTATTATATATTTTCTTCTTTCCATATAATCACCTGTTTAATTCTATAACAAAACCACCTCAAATGATACCCCCAAAGTAAGTTAGGTGGCCTAAGATGGACAAGCTGGAGGTCGTAACCCCCTTACTCCCCCGAGTTTAAGGGACCGTAGGGCCCATTCCTTAAAAATGGGTGGGCAGCGGGGGAAGGGCGCTAATTTCTCACCTGCTAGCAACCCTCTCCTTCACTTCCCTCATCAAATCAATCCCTAAATCAAACACATATTTCACCTGATCTCTATACACAAACATCACAACGATCAAACCCAAAACAGCAGATACAACCTGATAAACCATATTAGGAACAAAAGTGTTTATAAAAGCAACGATCACAAAAACAAAGGTACTGATAAAAAATTTAGCCAAATGATAATTAACAGGGAACAATCTCTTAGATATAAACGTCCTCATACAAAAGAAAACTATATACGACACCCCTGTAGAAAATGCTGCACCTTTTGCACCATACACAGGAACAAGCATCAAATTCCCAAACACGTTAACCCCTGCTGCCACACTTGCTATCAACATATGCCAATATGTCTTTTTCTTAAAATTGATACCCACAACCGTTGTTTCAGAAACAGTATACATAATAGGCATCAAAATCAAAAAAGAGCTGATCCCAGCAGCCTCCCTATAAGAGCTTTCTAAAAGCAAAAATATCACATCTTTAAAGACAACTAACAGCAATCCAAACACAAACATCGCAGCAGCAATAAACACAGAAGCCTTCTCAAAAATCCCCTTACTCTCGGGCTCTTTTTCATAACTCTCGTAAGAAACGGGAGTCCAAAACGTAGTAAACCCCTTATTACCCTCAACGTAGAAAACGCAATACCTCTTTTTTTCATACGAACAGCCAATGTAGAAAATCTCTCTAAAACACCAATTAATATAGTAACCCCCAACAGAAAAATCGGAAGAAAATGAGTATAATCCCCAAAAAGAACGAAAGAAAGCTCTTTCCAAAAGATACCGTTCTTTTTATCCGTTCTTCAAACTTTATCTGTGATTCCCAATCTAACTCTTAATTTTGTGCTTCGAAGTTAGCAAATGATTTTTCAATGATTATATTACGCAAGGGGGGTAATTAAGTCATAATTTGGTTGAAAAAGCAGTATTATGCTAGATATAACACCGGACTTAAGTATTTTAATCTTTCAAATATTTTCTGAACGAAGAAAAATAAAAGTAACCTAATATTCCTAGAAGACCTATCAATCGTGGTAAAAGCATCGACTGAAAAAGCACGAAATATAAAGTAATTATTGTAACATAAAGAATTGATATCAAATGGAACCTTATTCCATAAACAGTTTTCTTGATAATCTTGTTGGTCATAAGATAATGGAAAATAAATAAAAAAATATAAGATATTAAAGTAGTAACTGCAGCGGCAATATACCCAAAAATAGGAATTAGCCAAATATTCAAAACTACATTTATCACAGCAGAAAGTATCGTCCCAATTGAAATTAATGCGGGTTTTTTAAGAAAAAATTCTACATTCGCTTCAAAGGTGTATAAAAATTGGAAATAATACGCTCCAAAAACATAAGGAATTATTATAAGACCTTCCCAATAACTTTCATCAGCCATTATTTTTATTAGTTCTGGGCTAAACATCAAAATGGCTCCATAAGCCATGGTGAAAAGGTCTCGATACAAATTACCTCTTTTTTTTATCTTTAAATATTCCTTGTTTTCCATTTTTTCATAAAACCAAGGAATCCATGCAGTATTACCCGCTACTAATATGACGGTGACAATCATCCCTACATTATAGGCAAAACTATAAATTCCTGTGGGAGTGCTACCTAAAAATTTGTCAATAATTATTCTGTCGAACTGTGCATTGATTATTCCTGATAAATTATGAGGTATTAAAGGTATTGACAATAATAAGGCATATTTCCAATACCTTAAATTAATAAATTTTTTCCCTTTTGATAATAAAAAGATAAAATAAAAAGAACCTATAATACTTATAGGAAGAAATTGACCACTTATTTTTCCAAGAGCTCTGTTTGCTTCAAAAATATTTAAAATGAAATAGATTGATAATGCTACTCCCACTAAAGAAGTCAAAATTGTAACCATAGACACTATCTTATATTTATATTCAAATCTAAATTTTGCATTTGTAAAATTCAGAATAAAATCAAAAAAAGAATGGAAAATTAAAATATAAAACAATGGAAGGTCTAACCCCATGAAAGCACTAAATGCATTTCTAAATATAACTAAAATGATTGAAAATATTAAAAAACTCAAAAAACCTAAAAAAGCAACAGATGAGGCGAAACCATCGTAATCTTCTTTAAAATCAAACTTTCCTCTTCCTATACTCCCCATTAAGTCTAAACTTATAATTACAGTTAGGATCGATAACCATGAGGTATACAATGAAGTAACACCATAATCGGCTGGGGTTAATAATCTTGTGAAGATAGGGATAGTTAGAAAAGCGACACCTTTTGTAAAAAAATTAGTAAAAGTATACCAACTACCAGCTTTAACTACCCTATTGTTCATTATCTTTTTAATTGAATCTATCATTTTCTACCTTCTTCATATTACTTTCTTTTTCCTGAAAGATTTCTATATTTTTAACGTGTTAAAAAGTGAAAAAACTAAATTTCCCATAATTTTGCTCAGTTTTAAAAACGAACTTTTAATTCGCAAACTATTGTACTGTTTCAACTACAAAAATTTTTTATAATATTCCCATTGACCAATGTCGGTCATTTTTGATTTTGATTGATAAACTTTTATGGTTTTATTGGCAGCCCTTGCCCTTTTTAATAATTCAGGCATATCTATCTTTTCTTCTAACTCAATCAGCTCTATTATTTCTGGATTTAGAACGTATATACCTGTATTTACAAAAAATTCGTAGTTAGGCTTTTCATCTATTTGCAAAAAATTGTTCTTTTCGTCAAATCTTATTACTCCGTAAGCAACATCGATATTTTCTTTTGAAGAAACAATGGTAATATCAGCATTTTCCTTTAAATGATATTCAAGGACTTCGGAAAAATCTATATTCAATAAAACATCACAATTTGCAACAAAAAAAGGTTTTGTTATATCGTAAAACCTTAGATAAGATATGCTCCCCGCTGTTCCAAGAAAATCTTTTTCTTCAATATATTTAATGTCATACTTTAAGTCCATAAAATAATTTTTAATAAGTTCTTTTTTGTAATTCACACTTAAAATAAATTCATCGAATCCTGAATTAATGAATTGCTCCATTATTTGTTCTATTATTGTTTTATCTCTAAAAGGTACCAAAGGCTTAGGAACAACTTTAGTTAAAGGATAAAGCCTTGTACCTTTCCCCCCAGCCATTATCAAGACTTTTGTTTTTAGTTTTGATATTTCTTGAAAATTTATGGGGATTCTTATTACCTTAATAATCTCCATGTTCTTGTTTAAAACTGGCAAGTACTCAACATTGTATTTTAGAAGATCGTTATAGGATAGCTTTTCATATTCATCTTCATATATATATTTAAATTTTGAATTCATCATGTCTTTAGCTTTTAACTTAGATAAGTTGTTTTTTTTATCATAAATATATCTTCTAATATCTCCATCAGTAAGGGTGCCAAGGATTTTGTTGTTTTCAGAAACAAAAAGTATTTTATAAGTTGATTTGTTCAAATTCTCAATTATATGATCCATAGTTGCATCTTTACTTATCAAAGTAAAATCATTGATCTCTTTTATCTTCATAGACGCCTCCTAACAATATCTCTACTAATTTCAAATCGACCAAGTTGTCAATATCTATAGATCTCTCAGGTGGCATTATATATGCATAACTTTTTTCTCCATAAAAATCTTTCTCTCTAATGAAAAAATCAACATTTGAAATATATATAGCTCCATTTATTCTGTAATACTTTGGCAATTCCTGTCTTGGTATATTTTTTACTTCTTGTTTGATGAAATTTGCAAGTGACAAATCATCTGGAAGTGTATTACTCCATAATGGTGAATGTTCAGTCTCACAAACGCTAACTACTGAATTAGCATTTTTTTCAAACAATAAATTAACAGCATTTTTAATGTCTTTGGAATTTCTTAAAGGCGATGTTGGCTGTAATAACATAAAATAATCAAATTCTATGTTTTTATTTACGTAATAATTCAAGGCATGAATAATGACGTCTACAGTTTTAGCATTATCACTGGCCAATTTCTCTGGTCTCAGAAAAGGGACTTTGGCACCAAAACTTTTTGATATTTCAGCAATTTTTAAAGAATCCGTTGAAACTATAATTTCATCAAATACCTGAGATTCTTTTGCCGCATCTATAGTATAAGCTATTAATGGTTTACCTTTTAGATTAATTATATTCTTATCTTTTATTCCTTTTGATCCACCCCTTGCAGGAATTATAGCTAAAAAACTTTTATTATTATACACGAGTTATTCCTCCATAAAATGTTGCCAAGTATAACCTTCATCTTCTTTTATTTCTTTGATTATTTTCTTACCAACTATAATGTCTAAAAACTCTGGGACTAGTCCTTCATTAGATCTTTTTATAGCAATATCTTTTTCTGATATGATTTTTCCAGCTTCTATATCTCTTGAAGCTACTAATTTTTTTCTAACAACGTTTTCTATTTCTTCTTCACTTTTATTGGGTTTTTTTATTCCAGTTCCTAAGGCAATTTCAATATTTCTAATTGCTTTTACCATGCTTTTTAATTCGGCGGGATTTAAAGAAGCTTTATGATCAGGTCCTGGCATGTTTTTATCTAAAGTGAAATGTTTTTCTATTACTTGAGCTCCTAAAGCAACTGCTGCTATAGGTACTTCTATTCCAAGTGTATGATCAGAGTATCCTACAGGGAGCTTAAAAGCGTCTTTTAACGTCAACATAGCTTTTAGATTAACTTCATCATATGGACAGGGATAATTAGTGGTGCAATGAAGTAAATAAATTTCTACGGTGTTATTCACTGAATATATTGTATCTAAAGCCTTTTCTACATTCGACAAGTTGGCCATTCCCGCGGACATTATTATTGGTTTATTTTTACTTGCAATATGCTTTAGATACGGATAATTCACAATTTCCCCTGAAGGGATTTTGTAATATGGTACTAATTTGTCCAAAAAATCCACGCTTTCTTCATCAAAAGGCGAAGACAAAAAAATTATGTCTTTCTCATCGGAATAATTTTTCAATTTTTCAAAATCATTGTATGATAATTCCAGACTTTTTACCATATCAATTTGTGACACTTCTTTTCCTAAATTCTTTTTTTGATAATCAGCCATTTTTGTATATTTGGAAAGGACTTTTTCCGCTTTAAATGTTTGGAATTTAACCGCATCTGCCCCAGCTTCTTTTGCTTCATCGATTAGTTTATATGCTAAGTTTATATCGCCATTGTGATTTACTCCAGCCTCTGCAATAATAAAAACTCCTCTTTTTAGCATAGGAATTCTCCTTTCATATAGAAAATTTTATATCATAAAATTCTTTTTTTATATTTATTTTATTATTTTCAAGATAATCTTTTAAAATATCATAAATTTTCTGAGTTGCCCCACCTTGGTCATACGGATTATTGATTTTTTTTCTATCCATATTTTGAGCGATACTTACCGCTTTGAGTATTTCTTCTTCCAATGGTTTCACGTCTATTATACTATTTCCTATAACTCTACCTTTTTGTCTTTCTCCGATATTTATTGTTGGAACTTTTAACGATGGAGCTTCTACAATTCCACTTGAAGAATTTCCCAAAATGAAATCTACATAACGCATAATAGACAGATATTTTAACGTTCCAAAATTCGTAGATACAAATACTTTATCTTTTTGCTTTACAGAAAATTTATCAATAAATTGATTTATAAATCTTCCACCTTCATCTGCATTACTTTTTGTTATTATAATTTTGTATCCTATTTTAATTAATTTTTCTAACGCTTTCATAATTTCTTCTATTTCTTCTTCCAACTGATCGGTGTTTAATGTGGTGGGATGATAAGTAAACAAAATATTTTTATCGCCAAATTTAAAATTAAGCGTTTCTTCTATTTGTTCTTTAGATAATAATTTTAAATTTTTAATATTGTCTAATCCAATTGCCCCTACATTAAAAACCCTTTCAGGAATTTCCCCCAATTGAATAACCCTTTTCCTATATTCTGCCGTAGAGGTAAAATGCAAATAGCTCATTTTTGTAATAGAATGTCTAATCCCTTCATCGATAGCTCCTTCAGTTCTTTCTCCTCCATGAATGTGAGCAATAGGTATTTTCATTATATAAGAAGAGATAGCCATTGAAAGTGCTTCAAATCTATCTCCAAGTATGATTAATATATCAGGATCTAAACGTTTTAACGTCTCAGAAAAACTTATTAAACCAAGACCTATTGCTTTATTAATTCCTATGTCTGAATCGCTTGACATAAGTATCTCTATTTTTTCATTTATTTTAAAGCCATCTTTTTCTATTTCTTTATAAGTTAATCCAAATTCGGGTGAAAGATGCATTCCAGATGCAATTATTTGAAGTTCGTACTCATTTTTTTCTTTTATTAATTTCATTAAAGGATATAATAGTCCATACTCAGCTCGAGTTCCTGTAAAAAAACATATTTTTTTCATGTGTTTTATTCCTTCCTTATTTCTTTAGCCGGATTCCCAACATATACTCCTGACCTTGCTATATTTTTTATTACCACCGCTCCTGCTCCGATTAAAGTATTCCCTACAATATTTGTATTTTGTATTATTGTAACCCCTGTTCCAATAAATGAATTTTCTCCAATTTTTACTCCCCCACTCAAAACTGCACCTGGCCCTATGTGCACATTATCCCCAATTATACAGTCATGTTCTACAATTGCACCTGTGTTAATAATACAGTTTTCGCCAATTTTAACTCCCGGATTAACAATGGCGTTTTTCCCAATAAATGTTCCCCCACTTATTACTGTATAAATAGAAACGTTGGAAGACTTTGAAATTATTGTTGGAATTTTAAAACCGATATTTTTGATTTTTTTGTATAATTTCATTCTCTGGTCATTAATATTTATCTTCCCCATTGAAACAAATGCAAAGTTAATTCCTTTATTGTACAAATCTGCTAGTTGCTCGTCCACATATTTTATTCTAATATCTAATATCTCTTTACCAATATTTTCTTTTAAATCACTTATAAAGATTTCATCGTAATAATTATTTTCTTTAATTACATCAAGTACTACTTTACAATGGCCACCTCCACCAACTAGCACAATACTATTAGACATTGTTTAAAACCTCTACTATATATTCAATTTGTTCTTCATCATTCATCGTTGAACCTGGTAAATTTAGTCCTTTTTTATATATTTCATATGCATTTTTGTACTCTTCTTTCTTATATTCTTTATATGGCGGGAATTCTACGATTGGGGGGAAAATTCTTCGCGTTGGTATTCCCTTTTCTTTCAATTCCTTTTGAATTTCTGGTATGGTTTTATGGGATTCAACTTTTATTGAAGGTAACCAATATGAGCTTATAGCACCTTCATAAGACTTTTGAAAAGTTATTTTTTCGTTGTTTTCAAAGCCTTGCTTGTATATTTCAGCAAACTTCCTTTTTTTGTTTAGAAAGCCTGGAAGCCTTTCAAATTGAGCTAAGCCTAAGCTGGCTTCTAAGTTTGTCATCCTGTAATTAAATCCTATTTCCGGATGAAAATAATGATCTGTGTTATTATCTTTTGCCTGATTGACTAAAAACTTAAGATGTTCGGCTTTTTTTTCATCATTTGTTACAATCATTCCTCCACCGCCGGTTGTCATGATCTTATTTCCATTGAAACTAAATGCGTTTATTTCCCCAAAGGTCCCAGTGAATTTATCTTTATATGTTGCCCCTAAACTCTCTGTTGCATCTTCTAAAACTGGTATATTATATTTTTTTGATATTTCCATTATTTTGTTCATATCGCAGGGGTTTCCGTATAAATGAACGGGTATTATAGCCTTTGTTTTGTTTGTTATATGTTTTTCTATTTCATTTGGATCAATATTCCAAGTTTCAGGATCAACATCTACAAAAACTGGTGTTGCCCCAACGTATTTTATAGGGTTTACTGTTGCTACAAACGTAAGTACGGGTACGATGACTTCATCACCTGGACCAATTCCTAATTCGTACAAGGCAAGGTGAATCGCAGCGGTTCCACTTTGGGTTGATACCGCTTTTTTCGCTTTTAAATATTCAGCGAATTTATTTTCAAATATTCTAATGTTTTCCCCAACAGAGGAAACAACAGTAGAGTCAATACAATCGCACAAATACTTTTTTTCTAATTCCCCTAAATTGGGTGCATCAAGTAATATCGGTTTTATAAAAACCACCTCTATTAAATATTATATATGTCAGTTTTGTAATACTGTAGATTTTCTTGGATCCATTCGATTGTTTCTTTCAATCCTTCTTCTAAGGAGTATTTTGGTTCCCATCCTGCAATTTTTTTTGCTTTTTCTGGGTTAGATAATAACCTTTCAACTTCAGACTTTTCTGGTCTTACTCTTTGGGTATCTTCGATTATTTCAACGTTTTTTCCAATTAATTCAATGATCTTTTGGGCTAAATTTCCTATTGATATTTCTTCCCCCGTGCCAAGGTTGTACACATCTCCTATTGTTTTTTCATGCAAACCAACAGTTATAAACCCATTTGCTATGTCTTTCACATAATTTAAATCTCTTGTAGGGGTTAAATTACCAAGTTTTATTCGTTCCTTCCCTGCCGAAATTTGACTTATTATCGTTGGAATAACCGCTCTAGCGGACTGTCTGGGACCAAATGTGTTGAATGGTCTTATAATAGTAACAGGGGTTCCGAAGGATCTATAGTAAGATAATGCCAAATGGTCTGCTCCGGCTTTACTCGCTGCATATGGAGATTGTGGATTGTATGGATGTTTTTCATCTATCGGTACATATTGTGCAGTCCCGTATATTTCACTCGTTGATGTATGAATGATTCTTTCTATATTCAATTTTTTACCCGCTTCCAATACATTGTATGTTCCTTCTGTGTTTGTTTTTATATATGCAAGAGGAGAGATGTACGAATAAGGGATTCCTATTAAAGCAGCTAAATGAAATACAACATCAACGTCTTTCATAGCATCATACACAGAATCATAATCCCTTATGTCTCCAGTGTAAATTTCTATCTCATTTTTATATTTTGAATTTTCGAGCCAGCCCCAATCATTTTTAAAATTATACCGCACAAATCCTTTAACCTCAAAGCCTTTTTCAACTAAGAGTTCGGTTAAGTGTGAGCCAATAAATCCTTCTGATCCTGTAACTAATACTTTCATTAATTCAATCCTCCGTTTGTTCAAAATATTTACTATCTTTTTGTTTCTGTTGACTAATTTTAAAAAAGATTTTTTCATTTTTATTATTGATAGTAATACCTATTTCTTGCTCTATAAACTTCTTATAATTTGCTTTCCAATTACTATTGAAATAATATTCAATATCTTGTTCATTTTCATTTTTAACCTTATTTTTTATTAAATCCTTCAGCTCAGGAAAATTTTTGAATCTTATTCCAATTTCTCTTGGTATATAATTTTTGGAATAACTGTTATCCATTATGTATATTCTTTTGTTAAATGCCAAAGCTTCAAATACTGTCGTAGAGTAACACGCAACTATGCTTTCGTATTTTGCTAATAGTTCGTAAATATCGCCATCTTTTTGAATTTCAATATTTCTAAATGCTTCTAGAAGTTTTATCAGATTATAATTTTTCATTTCTCCAGGATGCATTTTGAAAACTATCTTTTTGTCTTTGAATTTGCTGGCTAAATATTTGGCTATTTCAACAAATTCTTTAGTCAAAGTCCATTGAGAAACTATCAAAATTGTATTTTTTTCTTCTTTAATGTCTTTATATCTTTTTATGCTCTCATGAAAATGAGGATTACCTACAACGTAAGTATTGCCAGGTATTTTTATCTGCTTGTTCCAATATTCTCCATAAGTCAAGAAATAATCTGGTGTGTACTTCCTGTACTCCTCAGAATTCAATATTCCATCTCCATAATTATAAGCTGGATGCATCTTTGAAACAACGCCATGTTGAAATTCGGCAGTTATTATTCCCCTTTCTTTAGCCCATTTAATTATGTAACTTTCTCCTCCATAATGAGCACAATTTAAAAATAATACCTTCGGTTTAATTTTGTCCAGCAATTTTAGAAAATACCTTTTTCTATATTTTAACCTTTTTTCCTCTTTAATTAGTTGGGTCTTTATATTTTCGTAGAATGAATTTTCAACTTGCTTATCAAAATTAGTTTTTAGATAATCAACAAAAGTATTGATTGTTCTCATTTGTTCTAGGCCTATATTTTTATTTAATTTGGACATTAATATTGGCATAATTCTTATATAGTCATGATAATAGGTATTTTTAAAAGCACGAGGTTTTCTATATACAAAATTGTAAGGTAGTTCAAAAAAGATGGTGTTTTCAGGAAATACAAAATTGTAATAATCATGAATTCGATTGAAATATTGCTTATCATTTAAAACATTTGAAACTGTTGTACCAAACGACATTATATCAGTATTCTTTACAAAATAAGGGTATTTCATAAAAACGTTAACGGCATATTTTAATAATTGAGAAATCTTCGGAGTTGACTTTACTATCTGCTCTTCGTAGTCGTTAATAGCTTGTGAAAACAATGTCCATCTAATGACGGGCCATATTAGGAAGTCATCAAAAGTGAATCTATACTCAAGTATCTTTTCATCTTTTTCTATTTCTAGTAATTTTTCAAGTGCATTTGCCATTATATTCACCAAAATTTCTATAAAATATTTAAAGAATTATCTTTTACTTTTTTTCTCAGTGTTTTGCTGGGAAATAATTACTATAATATTCTCCCCATCAAAAACTCACACTTTAACCCTTCAAGTTTCTCTCCATCCTCAACATTCCAGTATAGTACAACGTTTGTACTTTCTATTTTTTCAACTTCGTTTTCTGTTATGTATTTAACCCTCAACTCTTTCAATATCCCTTCTATTATTTCCTTCATCTCTTTATCTTTCCCAAATAGAACGTAAGTTCTATTTCTCCCATATGTTTGCATTATTCTTTCTATGTTTTGTTTTATCAACAACGTCCTTCTATAGTATATCTTCATATATTCGATTGTCTTTTTACTCTTTTCTTTGAATCCTTCTGGGGTTAGTATGTACCTGAAGCTCTTGTTGTTCAACCTTTCTAATTTAACAAACCCTTTTTTGATAAATTTTTTTAAAAGTATGTTCACCATTCCCAAGGATAACCCTGTTTTTTCTGAAAGGTCTCTTTGAGTTATATTAGAATTCTTTTCTAATTCTTCTAAAATAAGTATCTCATTATCTTGCATAATATTCAACACCTTCGTTCAATTTTTGAACAATGTAAAATGATTATAGCAATTATTTTGGTATTTGTCAAATGTTTAGTAATTTTACTATCTTTTCCCCTGCTTTTCCTTCTCCGTATATGTTTTCTACATTTGAAGCTATTTTGTTGTTCATTATATAATCCATCTTATTTTTGATTTCATCAGTTCCACTTAGTATATTCCAACCTGCTTGTGTTAACTCTCTCCAACCTGTGTCTGGCATAACAACTATCGCTCTTTTCCCTGCAAAGTATGTTTCTTTTTGCAACCCTCCACTGTCTGTTATTACAAGGAGGCTTTTTTGTACCAATCCCATCATACTTAAATAATCAAGAGGTTCTATCAGTAGAATATCTTTTGTGTATTTGTTAAGATTGAATTCATCTATTCTCTTTTTGGTTCTCGGATGTATGGGAAAAACAATCTTTATTTCTTTTGATATTTTGTCTAACTCTTTCAATATATTCTCTAGTTTTTCTTTACTATCTGTATTAAAATCCCTATGAATCGTAGTGACTATGTATTTATTTTCTTCTAAATTAAATTCGTCTATAATATCTTCTTTGAAATACGGTTTCATTTTTAAAAAGAGATCGTACATTATGTCTCCTGTGAAATACACTCCCTCAGTAATACCTTCTTTTTTTAAGTTGTTTACAGCTAGTTCAGAAGGACAAAATAGGTATTTTGATATACGATCCGTTAATACTCTATTTATCTCTTCAGGCATGTCTTTTGGTTCTTGCCTTATCCCTGCTTCCACGTGTGCAACAGGAATCTTTAATTTTGCTCCAACTATTGCTCCCGCTAATGTAGTATTCGTATCTCCATATAATAATATAATATCAGGATGTTCTTTTAATACAACCTTTTCAAATTCTATCATCGTTTTGGCTGTCATTTGGGCATGCGTTGCCGAACCTACTCCTAAATTGTAATCAGCTTTTCTTATGTTTAAAACTTTAAAGAACACATCTGACATATTGAAGTCGTAATGCTGGCCAGAATGAACTAAGATTTCTTTTATCCCTTTTTTCTCAAATTCTTTATTTAGAATCGCTTCTTTGATTATCTGCGGACGAGCTCCTATTAAACTGATTAGTTTCATGATAGTTCCTCCATTTTTGTGAAATTATTTGTCCCACTTTGCTATAATTTCATCTATTTTATTTATCTCTATTTTCATTCTTTCTTCCCAAGTCAATATATCTTCATTTATTTTTTCTTTTACTCTGTCTTTATTTTTATATATTTCTAAAGCAGCTTTTAAAGATTCTTCTAAGAAATTATGTGGCTTGACATAGTGTATATTATCATATTTCAAAACTTTTGAATTGCTTCCATCATCAGTAGCTATAGTTTGCTTACCTAAATAAGCAGCTTCAAGTAACTGATTCCCAGTATTCGCATAATCATTTAATATTAAAATCACATCACAAATATGATAATAAGCAAGCATGTCGTCATATTTAACTTGACCTAAGAATGTAACGTAATTTTCGAGTTTATAATCTTTTACAAATTTTTTTATAGGGATTTCCATCGGACCACTCATGCCTCCAATAAGAAGATGGGGATTTTTAATATCCTTTTTTAATTCCTTTATAAGTTGAACTGCCCTGTCTATTCTTTTGAATGGATAAAATCTGTTAAATATCCCAAGAACTAAGTCTTTATCTTCTAAATTTAATTTGCCTTTTAATTCTTGAATTTTAATCTTTTCAGCTGGTTTGGTGATTCTTTCATCTAAACCGTTTAATAAGAATAGTATCTTATCATCTTTAAAACCTAATTTTTTTAATACCACATCTCCTTTTGTTCCGTCATTTGCCATAATGTTCAAAGTACAATCTTTTTCGTAGGCCTTTTTATGGAATAAAGTAGTTTTTGAATCTATATTATCTTTATCAATAAAAGTTCCCTGAAATCTTTTAACAAAAGGTTTATTTAAGATTTTAGATATCACGTATCCCGGCATTGCGGCATATATTTCATAAGCATAAATAATATCAGGTTTTAAGAATGGAGTGATTATTACTTGTCTTAAACTTTCAGAAATATCATAAAATAATTTAAAAATAAACTGACTTTTAGTTAGTTCTGAATGGGGTTTTAATATTTCATTTGGATTTGGAAGTTGCCAAAAATTATGATTCTTTTTATGATTCTTTTTTTTTCTTCGGCCATTCACAAAATATGACAGAAAATTTGGTATACCGAAGAATTTGTAATTTTCATATTTTAACAATGCAGATAATTCATATTTTTGATTTTTTTTGCTGTAAAATGCAAAATGATATACTTTAAAGCCATTGTCTAAGTATCCTTTTGCTGTATTCATAAATGATTGATTACTTGACTTCATTGGGCCAATTATCCCAGAAATTAAGACGAGCTTTTTTTGTTTCAAATTTTTCTTCCTTTCTTTATCTAATTCATATTTTACCAATAACATTTATTGCATTTATAGCAAAAGCATAACTTAAGTTTATAATTAGAGCACCTTTTCTATAGCCTTTTACATAAGATAAAGATAATATAAACATTTCCAATGTAAAATAAAAGCTCAAAATTCTAGAAGCCATTTCATTCAAAGAATTGAAAAAAATGAACGTAAACATAAAAATTATAAAGAATGCTCTAACAATCCTTAATTGAGAAAAAATGTAATCTTCTTTTTTTATCTTTCCAAAATAGTACTCACTTAGCAAAAATATCAATAATATAGGTAAATACTTTATTGTAAAATCCACTCTACCCTCTGTAATATTAAAATTAAGATACCTAGCATAAGGAGTATAACTAATTATAATCGGAAGTAATATTATAAGAACTATACTAATAGTTAGAAATAACAACCTTACTAAATTAATATTAAGACTGAGTTCTAATCTAGAAGAAGGTTCTTCTTTTTCAAAAAAATATTTCTTTTTTGCGAAGTAAATTATAAAAATAATAAGAAAATAAAACATTGAAGAACTCAAATGAATAAAAGGGGCAAAGGCAAAAATAATTAAAGAATAAATTATCTTATTATTCAAAAAAAACCAAATAGCAATAAAAACGATTAAACTCGCCAAGTATTGTCTTAGCCCATTATTAACTCCTAAAGTAAAGGCGGTAGAAAAAAAAGCAAAAATCAATGATATACATTTATCTACCTTGTTTTTAGAATTTTTAATATATAGTTTAATGCTTAGATACGTTAATACTCCTATCAAAAATTGAATGGCAAGGATTACGTTTCGATTGTTAAAAAATGGCCTTAATAGTATTATTAAAAAGGAGAATAACGGTTCAAAGTAAGGAGAATCTACTGCAGCAACGTAGGATGGTATGTCGTATGTATCAGGTTTTAGGCAATATATTACTATAAAGATAGTAACAGAAGAAACTATGAAAAAAAATTTAAATTTTTTATTATAAACGAGTATAGATATAAGATGTTGTAAAGAATATAAAAACCCTAAAATCATTTTTTCTCCCCTAACTATATTTAATTATTTAATGTCTTTCTGTATCCCAACCGGTATAATCTCTCTTCTTTAATTTCGCTATGTCTATAATTAAAAAAAATGGAATTATCATATCGATTAGAAAATACCTCGTTTTTTTGAATATCAGAAGCAAAAAAATAAATAATAGTGAAAGTAAAAAATATTTCAACCCGAAAAAAATGAATATATTAAGGAATAAAAGAAGCAAAAAAAACCATCTTAAAATTTTATGAGATAACAAAAAAATAGTTGATAAAAAGTTATTTATTAAAAGTTTTCCGAACAACAAAAAAGATGTTTGTAAACCTCCTCTTATTACACGGACTCTTTTGTTAAAATATTTTGGGAAAGTGAGCGATTCATCTTCTGTGGAACAATATATTTGGTCACAAAGAACGGTTTTCCCTTTTTTTATAAGCACTGTTAAAGGAATAAAAAGGTCATCAGCTATAATGTATTTGGGAAGTGGTTCAAAAAATTCTTTTTTTAAAAACATGAAGGCACCATTCGAAGTTAAAAGCCTATTAAACTTGCTTTCAAAAGACCTAATAGCATAGTCTAGACTCCAATAACTATTTTTTGGGTAAGATAGTTTAGCACTAACAAAATCTTTATTTAGAGACTGAGCAATTTTTAGAGCATCTTTATTCATTATTAATGTGTCTGCATCTGTAATAAGTACATATTCGCCTTTGGCTTTAGTTACTAATTTATTGATTATATCTGCCTTTCCCCCTCTTTTTTCTTCAAGAAAGATTACGTTATCAAATTTACTTGCGAATCTCTGGCAAATTGCAACTGTATTATCAGTTGAACCATCTGATCCTATGATTATTTCTAATTTATTTTTTGGATAATCTAAAGATAATAAATTATTTATTTTATTAGCAATATTACTTTCTTCGTTAAAAGCAGGCACTAGAACACTCACAAATTTTAATTCATTTTCTTTTGTATGCACAACAATTTGTCCATTTTTCTTAAATAAGATGTGTAAAATACTACTCCCTACTAAAACAATCGGCATCATTAGAAGTATTAATATAAATACTTTGATGATCATTCACCTTGTCCCCCTCATTCCTACCATTGTTTCAAGAGTCTTGAGCATTATTTTAATATCTAGAAATATGTTCCTGTTTTTTATGTAATACAGATCGTATTCTGTCTTTTTCATGTAGTCTTCAATGGTTGATGTGTGTTTGTAGTGTATCTGTGCCCAGCCTGTTATTCCTGGGTTTAGTTTGAGTCTGTAATTGTAGAAGGGAATTTGGTTTGACATCATGTTATGAAACTCTAGCATTTCTGGCCTGGGACCTACTATCGACATATTCCCTTTTATTATATTCCAAAATTGGGGTAGTTCGTCAAGTCTTAACTTTCTTATTATTTTCCCGCTTTTTAAAACACGTTTTTCTATATCTTTGTTTGGGTCGTTTGGGTCTATTTCTGCTTCTTTCAAGGATCTAAATTTGTTGATAATGAATATTTGTTCGTCTTTTCCCATTCTTTTTTGTTTGTAAATAATGGGTTTGCCATCTTCGATTAGTATAGCCAAGCTTATTATCAACATAAATGGAGAGAATAGTATTAAAAGTAATGTTCCAAAGAACTTGTCAATTATCTTTTGTGATGGAGATGGTTGAACGTTTTGAAACACCACCTCGTAGTACTCTCTGAATTTTTGAGCAACTTCTATTGGTATGCGTTTTAGGTATTTTTCTACCATGTTTGGTAAGTATTGAATTTCTAAGCCTTCTGCTTTGTAGGTTTGTATTTGTGGTTTTACCCTTTCTTCTAGTTCTGGGTCTGTTATTACTATGCCGTGTATTGTTTGGGTTAATGTTTTTTGTGTGTTTTGTTTTATTATTTCATCGAGTGCTGCTGGGTTTGGGTTTATGTATTGTGTGAACTTTATTTTGTTGAGCGATTTTTCTGAAATTTCTTCCATTATGTGGCCTATTTCTTCTTTTCTGCCTATTACGAGGTAGTTTTTTACAGGCATGTGTTTTTCATAGATATTATATTCTATTTTGTGTATTATTGGCAAGAGGGTTATTGTGTACAATAGGTTGGTAAGGAAAAAATATCTGTTGAAGTACTTACTGAGGAAGAAGTAGATAATTAGTATAACGATGAAACTCACAAGAGTTCCAACGGTGGTTTTTATTAAAGATTCTGTGTAACTTTTCATCGTTTCTGTGTCGTATGTTCTGAAGGAGTATATCCCGAGGTATATTATTAGAGATGAGATTGTTGAGATGGTTATTGGTAGGTTCAATATGAAGGCGTTCATAACGAATATGAGCACTATGTCTAATAAGTGAACCGCTGCTTTTCGCATCTTCGAGTCAAACCCCCTGTTAGGTGTTGTGAGTTGCTGTTTTGATAAAAGCCCTGTGGTCTTTTAAAATTAAGCCTTAATTGTTGTTTTAAGTTGAAATTGTGAAATTTGTTTGTTTTTCGATATTTATTATAGCATATTCTTTTAAAAAATCGACCACTTGGTGGAGTTAATTTTACTGAATATTAATTAAATGGGGATTAAAATGGGCGGAGGGCTCCGCCCTGTGACCCTTTTTAAATGCAGATTTTTACTTTTGTGAATTAATTTTTTTGCTTTTTATGTAAGCTGTGCTTAGTCTTTGTTAGCGCCCTTCCCCCGCTGCCCACCCGTGAGGAAAAGGATCTTCATTAGCGCCCTTCCCCCGCTCCCCACCCATAAGGAAGAAAATCTTTACTTCTTCATTCTGCAGCCCACCCATGAGGAAAAGGATCTTTGTTAGCGTCCCCTTTGCCCCGCAAACTGTCCGAAAGGAGCTTTATTCATAGTAGGCAATCTCTTCTTCAACAATCATTATTTCTTCTAAGTTTCTTAGGTAAAAGGGGTATTCTTTTGGTACGTAGGGCATTTTTGCTTTTCTTTTTCCAATGTCGCTTTTTATTTTTAGTAGTATGAATTTTTTCATGTATCCTGTGAAGTTTCCTTTGAGATTGAAGTTGTCAATCGCACATAAGAATAGGTAAGTTAAACTTCCAAAGCTGTCTTCAAAGTCTATCCCGCAACTTTGAGTGAGTTTGTTGGCTTCGTTGACAAGAAAGCCTTTGTATTTGGTAAATAGGGTTTCTTTTGATTTTTTGTCGCCGTTTTTGGAGAGTTTTATTAGTTCGTGGTCCGTTAGTTTTGTGTAGTTTTGATGTTTTATGGTGGTTTCCCCCCTTTTTAAAAGTGGATTATACGTGCGTATACTAATATATCAAAAAAACTCATGCCCCGTCAAGAGGCATGAGTGCTTTTCTTTATTGAATGAGGTTGAATACTTCGTTTGTCGTTGTTTCAACGATTTCTGCTTCGTCTACTTGTGCAGTTGTTGGTACTAATACACCTATCAAGCTTTGCATTATTGGTTCTATTTCTGCTTGCGTTAGTGTTTCTAATACTCCATCAACTGATAGGGTTTTGCTTTTTCCTTCTGATGGGTCATAGAATTTCATTCTTAATCTTCTCATTTGCTATTTCCTCCTTTTTAGATTATTTCGTAACTTTCATCGAAGTAATAGACAGCGTTGGTGTTTTCACAGAGTGAGACTAATCCTTGTAAGGCGGTTTTTATGTCTGCTTCTACGTCTGTGAATAAGTCGTAGGTTTTATACTTTTTTTGTTCTTTTCCGTCTACTATGCTTATCCAGACGATCTTTCCCTTTCTTGATTCTAAATTCATTGCCATGTGTTACCACCTCCTGAGTGTTTTTGTTTCCTTAGACCCCTTCTGGGGTGTTTCCTGGTTTGCCCTGCTTTACTTCCCCGGGGAGAAATCATTTTATGCTTTTTCTGGTTTTGGGAATAGTAACGCTACTACTCCGTCGATGAGTATGGAGATTATTAGATCCATAATCGGTGAGTATTTGCCTATGGATTTTAGGAATTCTCTTACCGCGTTTAGAACGATTTCTTTTTTCTTTTTGCCGTGGCCAGGTACTTCCACCATTTTTACAAGGTCAGGTATTAGTCCTACTATTTCTTTCATTTTCTCACCTCCACTAATAGTATCCGTAAGAATACTTAAATTGTGGTAAATAATTGTTTACTGTTTTATCTTTTATTATCTTTTCCCGCCCACCGCCCTTTGAGGTTTAAGGGGCTTCGCCCCTTTTGATCCCTAAGCTTTAAGGGGTTTTACCCCTTAAAATCCCCAAAATCCAAGGTCAAAATCATTTAAAAACGAGTTTGCACACTGCAGCAAACTAAAAGAGCTTTTTGCACAAATCAGCAAAAGGGACTTCGTCCCTTGTGATTCCTTTTTTTTCAGAGCTTAGTTTTTGAGTTTTTTGCTGGATTTTTTTAAATCTTTTCCCACCCACCACCCATTACGTCGCCCACCACCCTCAGAGGATAAATTTTTGATCCACCTGGGTCAAAAATTGGGACAGTTTTGGGTCAAATTTTGACCCAGTTGTGGGTCAATTTTTGGGACAGCCTATAAGGTTTTATGTTATTAATATAAATATATTTAAAAATATATAATATATTTTTTCTCATTTTGTAGGGAGAAAACAAAGGTGAGTCGATTTTTTATTATCTATTCCCGCCCGCCACCCCTTAAGGATTTTTTTTAGGTGCGTATCGCCCCTAGAGGATTTTTAATTTTTAAAAAATTATTTTTTTATTTTTTTTGCAGATATTACTATTGGGAAGAAAAAAATTTTTGGAATGCTGAGGTGATTTTGTGAATGTTTTTAGTCTTTTGAACCATTTCTTCAGGGAAAATGAGAGGGAGAAGGTTTCTTCTTCTGCCACAAAGCTTTATTTCTTTTTGATTTATGAGGCTAATAAGAGTTATTGGGAGGGACCTTTGATGTTTTCTGAGCGAAAGCTTTCTTCACTTCTTTCTTTTAGCAAGAATACCGTTTCTAAGTGTTTGAGCGAACTTGAGGATAGGGGATTGATTACGTGCTATCCTCGAAAGGGAAACGGCCTTACGGCAAATAAGGAGGACAGCCTTACGGCAAATGAGGAAGGCAGCCTTACGGCAAATGAGGAAGATAGCCTCAAGCGCCCCGAAAGGGGTTCAAGGAAAGGCAGCCTTACGGCAAATGTGAAGGGCAAAGAGGCTTTTTCTAGTACTTTTTGGTTTCCTGAAGTGCAATTAAGAGAGACGGGCTCAAGCGCCCAGAAAGGGGTTCAAGGAAAGACTGGCTCACAGCAAATGAGGAAGACGGCCTCGCGACAAATGAGGGCGGAGAAAAAAGATGTTTACAATAAGGGAGTGCGGTATAATGTTCACGGAGCAGAGAACAGCCTCACGGCAAATAAGGGAGGTAGCAAGTATGCCAAATTCTTCTGAGAGGGGTTGTTTTTGTAAGGATCCTGAGAATTGCCCGAGTCGCGGGATTTTAGATAATAAATATATGTGTTCGATTTTTATGAATTATTTGAATGGGAGTAGAAATTACAGGGATATTTCCCCAAAGATTTATCTTGATGCATCGTTTGATAATTTTCTTGCACTGAATGAGCATTTGAAGAAGGGTTTGCTTAAATGCCGTTACTTTGTTGAGGAGAAGTTGTGGGAAAAGGGTGTTGGTTTGATACTACATGGAGGCTACGGTACAGGGAAGAGTAGGTTAGGTTTTACTGTGTTGAAAGAGGCCGCTGTTATGGGTTGTACTATCGGTGTTTTGGATATATTGAGGGATTTTGAGAATTTTGAAGGTGCCGATGCCGCTATTGAGAGAGCGTTTGAATCTGATTTGATTTTTTTGGATGATCTTGGTGCCAAGAGTTATGACTGGATAGGTCAGAAGATAAGAATCGTTATAGACGAGGTCAATAGAAACCAAAAAAGCGTTATAATTTCTACGAACTTGAATCCAAAAGAGCTGGTTAATTTTTTAGACGATAGAACCGTTTCAAGGTTGATAGAGATCGTTCCAAAAGAAGGTTTGATTTATTTGGGCGAAGAGGATTTTAGGGTGAAAAAGAGAGAGGAGAAGGTGGCTTATTTTGAACAGATCCGTTAAGAAAATGGCTTTGGAGCTTAAGAGTATCCTGCAAAAAGAGGTCACAAATGAGGAAGACAGCCTCAAGCGCCCCGAAAGGGGTTCAAGGAAAGACAGCCTCACGGCAAATGAGGAAAATGTTTTGTTGGATGTTTTTTTGAGTTTTATTGTCCTAAGAGTTTTACAGGCAAAGGGAAACAGCCTCACGGCAAATAAGGAAGACAGCCTCAAACGCCCCGAAGGGGGTTCAAGGAAAGACAGCCTCACCGCAAATATGGAGGGAGATTTACAACTTTTTGGAAAGAGTGGTTCAGATTCGAATCTTTTAGGTGATTATCTTTCTGGGGTGCAATTTCTGAATAGAAATTTTGATTGTTGTTATTTAGTCGATGACATTAAAAGCAGAATTACTCGCCAAACGATAGAAAAGATCAGAGATTTGTTTCAGAGTGTGAAAGATGAAGATTGGAAGAAAGAGGAAATTATTTCTTGGTCTTACGAGTATTTCAACGAAGCCAGCCTCAAGCGCCCCAAAGGGGGTTCAAGGAAAGGCAGCCTCACGGCGAGTAAGGATTTAAAGGGTAAAAATGGTGTTATTTCACAGTTTTATACACCAAAATGGATAGTGGATTATTTGGTGGAAAATACGTTGGGGAAATATTACGGAGAAAACAGCCTCACGGCACATAAGGAAGACAGCCTCACGGCACACAAGGAAGACGGCCTCACGGCAGGTGAGGATAAGGGAGTAGACCTTGAGGATGTTAAGATTATTGACCCAGCTTGTGGATGTGGGAACTTTGTTATAGGGGTTTACGATAAGTTGAGAGAGATGTATCAAAATAGGAGTTACGATGATGCTTTGATTCCAAAACTTATAATTACTAAGAATTTATACGGTATAGATATCGATGAGAACGCTGTTGAAATTACGAATTTGTTGTTGAGATTGAAGGCTTTAGAGGATGGAGCTTATGAGAAGTTTGAAACAAATATAGTAGCCGTCCCAGAGGAGAGCAGCCTCACGGCAAATGAAGAAGGACAGAATGAGTATTTGAAGAAGTTTGAAAAGATAGGAAGCTTAATGAGAACAGAGGATGTTTTAAGTTTAAAGGAGTCAGGTATAAACGATGAACGATTGAAGAAAGCTTTAGATATTCTTTCTTTGAAGTACGATGTTGTTTTGACTAACCCTCCTTATTTGGATTCTTCTGATTATGATTTTGAATTGAAGAGATACATAAACGAGGATTATAGTGAGTTTAAAAAAAATCTGTACGCCTGCTTTATTAAAAAGAGTTGCGAATTGGTGAAGACGGATGGATTTGTTGGTATGATTACCCCTCAAACCTTTATGTTTATTGGGAGCTATGAGAAGACAAGACGATTCATATTAGATAACTTTCAGATAGAGAGATTGGTTCATTTTGGCCTTGGAGGGGTGTTTGATAACGCTTTAGTGGACACAGCGATGTTTGTTTTGAGGAAAAATGAAAACAGCCTCACGGCAAGTGAGGAGGAGAGTTTGGGTGAATACATAAACCTTACCTCTTTTAACGGGAAAGATTCTAAGAAACGGGCTTTATTTTCTATTTGGGAAGACAGCCTCAAGCGCCCCGAAGGGGGTTCAAGGAAAGACAGCCTCACGGCAAGTGAGGAAAAGAAGCAAGAGGATTATCTTTCTAAGTATGTTTTTAGGGTTGATAAGAACGTTTTTACAAAGGTTCCGAGGGTTCCTTTCATTTATTGGGTGGATTCGGACGTTGTTCGTACCTTTGAAAACGAGCCGTTAGAAAAGTTCGCCGATGCACGACAGGGGATAGCTACTGGGGATAACAACAGGTTTTTGAGGTACTTTTGGGAAGTTAGAAGAGAGGATATTAAAGATGGAAAGAAATGGGTCCCTTACTCCAAAGGTGGACCTTACAATAAATGGTATGGTAATTTGTGGTGGGTTATAGCCTTCGATGAAGAGAATTATAATCTATTGTCAAAAATGGGGAATTATCTTCCAAATAGAAAGTATTATTTTAAAAAGGGTATAACTTACACGATGACAACCTCGAAAGGGGCAACTTTTAGATACCTTCCTTCTGGATTCTTGTTCGATTGTAAGGGTAGTAGTTTGTTTTTTTCAAAAGATGAAGATATTTTTAGGTTTTTAGGTTTACTCAATAGTAGTTTGTTTTCTTACTTGGAGAGTTTTATTGCAGGAAGCGTGGATTTGGAGGTTGGGGATTTGAAAAAGCTTCCCGTTCCACAAGGTTTGTTTGAGGGTTCTTCTGAGACTCAGGCGTTAGAAACGCTTGCTAGATTGAACGTGGCAATTAAAAAGCAGAATACCGAGATATATCCAAACGAACTGCATTTCAACGAGGAGAGTATCGATGATGTTTCTAAGTTTTATGGTTTCATAGAGAGTAAAAACGCTCTTGATACCTATCTGCTTCTTTCTGAAGGGTTGATAGATATACTGGTGATGGAGTTGTACAGTTTGAAAGAAAGGAATTTTGAGGAGATTTATAAGACGGTGGGGATTCCTACGGCCTTTTTCCCTTTTTCTAACGATAAAGGTGTAAAGGGTTTGCCCCCATTGAAAGAACTGTTGAAAAGCCAGTATCTTTATGAATTTGGTTTGAATGAAGCTCAACTTACCAAAATAGAAAAGCTTATTAAAGAGGCTTATAATAATAAAATCAGGTCTTTAATTTCCATTATGCCTTTTGATGAAGGTGTAACCAACTATCATCGAAGAGAACCGTACGATAATTATGTGGAAAGAACTGCAGAAGAAAGTTTTCAAAATCCTATTTCCGTCTACAACAGTATGAGTAACCAAGATCAGATTTTAGCAAAATTAGCTTTTGTAAGAATAGATAACGGTATCCAAAGGTATCTTTTGAATTGCGAAGATGGTTTTATCCCCTTTGGGTTTTCAGTTGAAGAAGAAAATAAATTGATATCCCATATATTCGAAAAAAACAGCCTCACGGCAAATAAGGAGCGTTCTGAATTAGAGAGTATTGTGAAGAAAGATTTGAGAGATTATGTCTTTAAAGATTACCTAAAACTCCATGAAAAGTTTTATAAAGATAGGCCTATCGTTTGGAAGTTGGGAAAGAGAGATTGTGGTTTTTTAGTCCATTATCATAACTTGAACGAAAAAACAAAGATCAATATCTTGAGCTTTTTGAGAAATAGGATCAAAGAAACGGCCTCACGGCAAATAAGGAAGACAGCCTCACGGCAAATAAGGAAGACAGCCTCAAACACCCCGAAGGGGGTTCAAGGACAGACAGCCTCACGGCAAATGAGGAATGAAAACAAAAGTTTCAGGGAATTGATAAAGATAATACAGTCGAAGAATTTTGAATTGAACATAGATGATGGAGTTTTGAGAAATAGAGAGCTTTTTTAGTAATTCTTTATATATCTTAAAACCTCTCAAATGATTTTTGGTTATAATGACTTTGGTAGTTCGGGCTGCGCTGCGAGGCCTTACTCCTTTATCCATGTGGATGGGCTGCAAGGTTTAAGGGATAGAAGATTCTTCCTTATGGGTGTTTGGAGGGTTTAAAGGGTCTCCAGGTCCCTCTTCCTTATGGGTGGGGAGCGGGGCGAAGGGGCGCTATATACAGGGTTTTAGAGCTTCTAAACAGAGTAACTAAAAAATCAAGGGGAGGTAGAAAGTATGAAAAAGGGTATTTTGTTGGTTATGTTGGTTCTTGTAGTGTCGTTGCTCAGTTTCGCGGGCGATGTGAAAAACGTGATATTTCTCATCGGTGATGGTATGGGCCCAAACGAGATGTTGTTATCGAGTTATTTAGAGGGTCGTGAGCTTTACATGATGCAAATGCCTTATAGTGGTTATGCCATCACTTATTCTGCTGATAGCAACGTTACCGATTCTGCAGCAGCGGGAACAGCTCTTGCCTCTGGTTACAAAACAGACAACGGTTTTATAGGAATGCTTCCAGAAGGTGAAGTCGTGCCAACAATAGCGGAAGTTTTAGCTGAGCAAGGCTACAAAACGGGCGTAATTGCAACTTCAAGAATAACTCATGCTACACCGGCGGCTTATTATGGTCATACGAACGATAGAGATGCTGAACAAGTATTAGCCGAACAGTTGGTTAACAGTAACCTCACCGTTGTTTTAGGAGGCGGTTGGAGATATTTTGATCCTACACAAAGAGCTGATAGGAAAGATCTTATATCTGTTGCAAAGGAAAACGGTTTTGACTATATAACAACTAAACAAGAGTTATGGGCTTACTCCGGAGAAAAGGTTTTAGGATTGTTCTCTTCAAGTCATATGAATAGCGTTACTGAAAGAACGCCTGCTGAACCACTTTTACCTGAGATGACAGCAAAAGCAATAGAGATTTTGTCAAAAGATGACGCTCCTTTCTTTTTGATGGTTGAAGGTTCTCAAATTGATTGGGAGGGTCACGATAACGATGTTTTTGGAGTTTGGAAAGAAATGGTTGAATTCGATGAAGCGGTGAAGGTTGCTTTAGATTTTGCAAAAGAAAATCCTGATACTTTGGTAGTTGTCACCGCTGACCACGAAACCGGGGGTTTGGGTTTATCAACAGGTGGATACACGATGGATTTGGAAATGGTTAGAAAATATCAGAAAACTACAGATTGGGTTATAGCTAATTCTAAAAATATGGAAGAGTTAAAATCCAACGTGAAAGAGTATTATGGATTTGAATTGTCAGAAGAAGAGGTCGCTTATTTGGAAGCCGCCGGTAACAAAATAGAGGCTTTATCAGAGATTACAAGCGCAAGAGCAAGTATTGGCTGGACAACACATGATCATACCGGTGCTTTGGTACCTGTATTTGCTTTTGGACCTGGAGCTGAGAGATTTGTAGGTATTATGGATAACACAGACCTTCCTAGAAAAATAGCCAGTTTGTTGGGAGTTGAGCTTTCTTACCCTTTAGTGAATGTACCAAATAATTAAAATTAAAATTAAAGGGCTGATTAGATCAGCCCTTTAACTTTTTAATAACTTGACGACTTCGTTTTCTAAACTTTCCAAATCTATCTTTTCTTCATTGTCTAAGAGATTGAAGACCGCTTTTAGCACTATAATTCTTGGATATTTCCCTATTAGCGTTTTAACAGGGTCATCTTGGTTTTTTAGACTTTCTACGTTGTTGCTCATTTCACTAGATGCTCCTTTAAAATTTATTTATCCCTTCGCTAAACCATCATAATAGATGAAAATTGTATTTGTTAGAAAAAGTATTGACAAATGTCATTTTAAATGCTATAATAATCAACGTGATTGGGCTCGTAGCTCAGTTGGTTAGAGCTTCCGGCTCATAACCGGGTGGTCGGTGGTTCGAATCCACCCGAGCCCACCAATAAAAGCCAAGGCTTCCTTGGCTTTTATTTTTTATACACTTCAATTTTACTATTTTTATCAGGTTTTGTCAACTTTTTTCACAAACTTGTCTTCAAAAAGAAATGTTATAATTAAATTAACAAAGAAAACACTTCACCAATCTTATGTGCGGGCTGCGAGATGAAGGGGCAAAAGAATCTTTTCCTTATGGGTGAAAAACAGGGTTTAAGGGACCGCAGGTCCCTCTTCCACACGGGTGGGGAGCGGGGGAAGGGCGCTATAAAGCTTATTAAAAAGATATCACTCCTTCTAAAGCAAAAAAGAGGAGTGATATCTATTTTAAATACTCAAAAATCTACCTTCTACAACTACTTCAATATTTCTTTTAGTTCGTCTAATGTAATATTTAGAATGTTTTTCTTTATTTGGTTTATGGCTTCTTCGTTTGCATTTCTGATCTTTTCTTCTAATCTTTTATCAAAATCTTTTCCAAACCTTTGGTTTAGAATTTCTATGATTAATTCTTTTCTTTCTTCAAGTTTTCCTTCCACTTTAGCTTTTTCTCTGTCTCTTTTTGCTATCTCCTCTAATGTGTTAAACATTTTTGGCACCTCCATTTCTTTTAGCTCTTCGTACCTTTCTTCTATCTCTTCGTAATCTGTCCTCTTTCCGAAAAGTTCTATGAATGCGTTTCTGTGTTTATCAAATTTCTCTTGTTCTTCTTCAGGCAATTTCAATATTATATCTTTATTTATAATCTTTAGCAACTCTTCTGCGTTTTTTACCCTTACGTTTGGTTTGTCCGTTAATAAGATTACTCCTAGTGCCTTCTTCATGTTTATTATCGTTTCTTCTTTTATATTACTTAAATTTATTAGTTCATAATTTGCTTTTATTAAATACTCTTCCATGTTTTTTATCTTTGTTATCTTGTCTTTCACATCCGTTGGCGATGTCCATTTCGCTTTTCCATCGTAAAAGACCATCCCTATTATGACTGGTAGTTTGAATCCTTTTTGCTCTGATTCTTTTTTGTGACTTTTTACATATTGTTCCCATATTCTTACTTTGTATGCCAACATCCTGAATGCCATCAATTGGTCAACTTTACTTTGATGTTCTAACAATAAGTATATGTATACATCTTGACCGTTTCCTTGAACCCCCTTCGGGGCGTTTCCTTGAACCCCCTTCGGGGCGTTTCTCTTCTCTATCTTGTATAGTATGTCCGATCTTTTTATGGAAAAGTCTTTGCCTATTAGTTCAGTTTGTTCACGTTTTAAATCTGTTTCTTTTATTTGTTTTGTTATCTCTTTTGGTAGAAAGGCTTTTAGAAAGTCATAGAATATGGTTCTGTCTTCAAATAATTCTTTGAATATGGAATCTTTTATTGGATTAGACATAAGCTTCTCCTTTTTGGTTTATTTTTTGTTGTGTTTAGCGCTCCTTTGCCCCACTCCCCACCCGTAAGTAGAGTAAATTGTTTTCTTTACTAATTTAATTATACCATATGTTTTTGAAAGGTGCTATTTTATCACATACCTTTTATAGGCCATGTTCACGCCTCCAGGAGATCTTGTACATAGAGCTCTTCGATTCCTATATCATTTTTTAAGAATGTTTTTACCTCTTCTTTCTCAAAAGGTCTGGAAATGTTGGAAAAACCTTCTTTATCTCGAGAGATAAGCAGAATGCTTTCTAAATCTGTATGTCTCACCATCTCCGGGTTATGGGTAGTAACAATAATTTGCTTCTTCTGTGATGCCTCTTTCAACATCTGTACAACACCGGAAATAAGGGATGGGTGTATATTTCTCTCAGGTTCTTCGATTATAGTTAGTAATTTTTTTTCAAAATATAAGGCGATAACCAGGGCTGTAATATTTATTGTCCCATCTGAAATCAAAGGAGAAGGCAAGTATTGCTTTTGAGCATATATTTCCTCTAATTTGAAAAGTAAAGATTTATCAGCAAACTTCTCTATATCCAGTTTATTTACAAAAGGCAAAAGGTCCCTCACTAAATTAGAGAGTTTCCTTTCCTTTTCCTTATCTTCCAAAATGTTTTTGAGAACGATGGCTAAATTCTCTCCGTTTTCTTCCAATTCCATCTTTCCCGTAATGGGTACTGCCTTTTTAAATAACTTAGGGTCAAAATCGTATATTGAAACATCACCGAAAATTCCTTCTAATGGAGGAAATATGAATGGGAATAAAGGAAGTTCGATGAGAAGGGTTTTGGGTGGTATTTTTTCTTCTCTTAAGATTCGTGGGAATATATCATCCTTTGTTATCGGTAACTCAGCGGGTAACTTTATGTCAACCTTAAGTTCACCTTCAACGTTGGAAAAAAGAATTTCACCTTCCCCAAGTTCTTCTTTTTCCTGTAGCTCTTCCTTTTTCCCTTCTAATCTAACGAATTTACATTTCTGAGTTATTTTGTCCTCAAGAATTTTAAATTCTGATCCTGTCTTATTAAAATTAATAGTGAACTTATAAATCGTTTCATATGTTTTCATCCCTAATGACCCTTTTTCTTCAAATCTGATGAGTTCCCTAAACTCTTGATCAGAAACAACTTCTAATGAAAAATCCTCAGACGAACCGATACTTATATTCCTGAGATATTCACTGCCCCCTTGCATAGAAATTGCATTATCCAAACCATGCTTTACTATATCCCTTAAGAACTCAAAGATCCGAATAAAATTAGATTTTCCCGAAGCATTAGCACCAATTAGAACATTAAACTTTCCTAATTCTACTTCTAGATCTTTGAAACTCTTGAAATTTCTTACTCTTATTCTTTTGATGGCCATGTCTTAACCTCCTCCACCTAATCATATTATATCAGAATTTCTCTTATTTTTTTCAAACTTTATACGCACGGGTAAAGCCTTCTCACCCGCTGGGTTAGGGACCGCAAGTCCCTTCCATAAAAGGGAAGGCAGCGGAGCGAAAGGGTAAAGATCCCACTTCCTTTTGAGTGGGGAGCGGAGCAAAGGGGCGCTATCAAAGATCCTTTTCCCCATATGGGTGGGCAGCGGGGGAAGGGCGCTATAAAACTCATTATACAGGAGTTGGATAATAAAATAGCACACCTTCAAATATGGTATAATTATGTTGTACAAAACAAAGATAAAAGGACAAGATGGATACATATACATTCTTATGGAACACAAAAGCTACATTGAAGGGAAAGTAATCTTTCAACTGTTGAGATACATTACGAGCATATGGGAAGAAAAATACGATCCCAAAACAAAAAAGGTTCCGATAATAATACCAATAGTAATATACCATGGGAGAGAAGTCTGGAACGTAGAAACAAACTTATCAAATATGGTACAAGGGATAGAAGATTTACCAGATGAACTAAAAACATACTTACCGACATACCGATATGAAATATGTGACTTCTCAATCAAAGGGAAAAAAAGGATAATAGGATTAACAGCGACGAAAGTTGCATTAGAAGCAATGAGAGCAGGAAATGCAATGACCGAAAAAGAATTTAAAGAAAGATTAGCAATAGTATTCGCATACATAAACCAACTACCAGAAGAACAGGTACATGAATGGTTTGAAGGGTGCATGATCTACCTATTAAACGTAAGGGAAGATATAACGATAGAAGATATATTAAAGGTACAAAAAGAAATAATGCCTGGAAGGGGTGAAATAGTTATGACAATTGCTGAAAAGCTGAGGAATGAAGGAATGGAAAAAGGAAAACTTGAAGAAAGGGAAAGATTTATAGAATTCATCATAGAAATTCTAAACCAAAGGTTTGGAGAAGATTTTGATAAAAGTTTAGAAGAAAAGATTAGAAAAGCAAACGAAGAAACCATAAACCAAATAAAGAAAAATATTCTAAGTATTACATTAGAAGAACTAAAAGAGTTATTGAAGTAGTTGTAAGTAGACAAAACTCTATCTGATCTTTTGGATGAGTAAGATGGTTAGGCTCAAATCCCCCTTCCTTAGATGGGCGGGGAGAGGGGCAAAGGGGCGCTAAAACAAGTTTTAGAGTTTCTGAAGACAGTATAATACATATTTTGCAAGGAGGATCTTTATGACTGACCATACAAAAGATGATTTGGAAAAGATCAAGAAACACCTTCAAGAAGTTCTAGAATTAGGCCAGAATATAGATTACAATCAGGAAGAAGCCGTGAAACACCTTCGAGAAGTTCTAGAATTAGACCAAGATGCAGACTATTGTAAAGAAGACGCAATGATTTTGGACAATATTGGTTTGATTTATTCAGAGATGGGTGACTTGGAGGAGGCTATGATATACCATCAGAAAGCTCTAAAAATTTTTAGAGAGCTAGACCACAGAGAGGGAGAAGCAATTACTTTGAACAATATTGGTTTGATTTACCAAACAAAAGGTGATTTGGAGAATGCTCTGAAATATCATGAGGAAGCTCTAAAAATTGACCAAGAAGAAGGTTACAAAGATGGAGAAGCATATGATTTGGGCAATATTGCGCTAATCTTAAAAGCTAAAGGTGATTCGAAAAATGCCCTGAAATACCTCCAAGAAGCTTTAAAAATTTTTAGAGAGATAGATCACAAAGAGGGAGAAGAAATTGCTTTGAGCAATATTGGATTTATTTACCAAGAAAAAGGAGATTTGGAGAATGCACTGAAATACCTTAAGGACGCTCTTAATATTATTGATAAATATAAATTTATAGATGGACGTGATGTCATTCAGAACGAAATCAACTCAATAACTAATGAGTTAGAAGAAAATTGAAAAAGAGCAAAATATATGAACAAAGGTGGCACCGAAAGTAGAGGGAAAGGGGCGCTAATAAAAATACTTTTCCCCATATGGGTGTCCAGCAGGGGAAGGGCGCTATAAAGCTCATTATACTTGATTTAGAAGAAATGGGGGTGCCAAGAATGTTTGAGGAAGTAGGAAAGTTAGCAAAAAGTATGATGGAAATTAGATACATTCCCATTGGTTTATCGGTTGTTAGGTTAATAAAAGTAGAAAAGAATATGCCGGAGATTCAAAATGTAGAAATAATTGATGGTACCCCTGTTTTGGATATAAAACCCTACGTACCAGAATTCACAACTAATGATGGAGTTAAAATAGGATGACTTGAGAAAAATGTTCACAAACTGCAACAATTGAAAGACGACGGTAGATTCAGTTAAGGGAAACCCAAAAATTGCCAAATACTCTCCAACTAATGCCAAATTATTTGATAACATAGCGATTATTTCTACCTTTTCCTTCAAATTTAAAAAATTTTCTTGTTTACTAAATCTATTGAATCTTTCAAATCATTTGCGACTGTGGTTCAAAACAAATGTTTAATTCTTGATATGTTTTTTTCATTCTCCATTAGTCAAATATTGGTCATTTATTAGTCAATTTAGTCAATTGGTAGGCAACTCCCTTGCCTGCTTTTCCAATCCTTGCAAATACCCCCTTCTTCACAATTTCTGCGAGATCAATAGTTGCCATTTGCCTAGATACATTAGTAATTTCCTGATATTCCTTATTCGTAATCTTTCCCTTTTCTTTTACATACTTTACAGCTTTTATTTGCCTTTCATTTAACCCCATTTTTCTTAAATTATCTTCTGTATAAATGTCTTTATAGAAATAAACTGCAAAACCGCCAAACTCTTCTTTAAATTCTGGTTCTGGCAGTCCAGCTTTTTTACATTCATCTGTAATTTTTATTGTTCCTCTGCCCCAAGCCTCTATTAGTCCAGCTTTGAAAAATACATCTGCTAATAACTCATTTCTTGGATAAGATGAATGGTTTTTCTTTAATTCATCAACCTTGATTTCTTTTGGAAGTGTGCCAACATTCCAAAGAATTATTTTATCAGGATAAATTTTTAACTGGGTATGTGGACCGATATAATCTCTATGTATAACCGAATTAATTATGGCTTCTCTCAATGCTTCTTCTGGATATTCAAGTTCTTCTTTACGATAAATTCCTTCAAATCTTATTTCAGATATAAGATATTTTGTCCGCAATGACTCCATTGTTTTTTCCACCTGTTCAAAGAGATTGCCTTCAATATCATCAGAACTTATAATATCTGTATCCGTCAAGAATTTACCCACTTTTATATAGGAACTTGTCCAGAATCTTTTTGGATTTTTACCGAATAGTAAAAGGGCAGCCCTTGTTAATTTACCATTTTTAATCAAATTTAATTTCTCAAGCACCTTTATCGGCTCATTTTCATCTTTCACAAGTGGAATTCTTTTTATCGCGATTTGTTTGAATTTTTCAATTGTCTCATTATTTATATCCTCAATAAAAGCATTTTCCTCAATATACTCTTCCCAGTGCTTGCCTGAGTTGGATATTAGAAACCTGGTCAGGTCCTTGCCTTTTAGTTCCTGAATTGTGCTTCCGCTTCTAACATAAAATCTCCCATGATATGAAATTGGTACATAGGAATGCTCAACTTCTATTATAATTATTTCCTTACCGTTTTCCTTTTCTAATCGGACACTTGGTATAATGCCAAGGATATCTCTTAATTTATTGGGTAAATCCTCAAGTAATTTCTTAGAGTCTTCGACGCCAACAGGCTTACCATTATCATCAACTCCGATGAGCAATCTTCCTCCATCGGTATTTGCAAAGGCACAAATCCATTTTAGATATTCGTCGCGCCATGAGGACTTGAATTCGGTTGTATGAGATTCAACTGATTCTAAATCCATATTTCTTTTCTCTTTTTTCAAAAGTTTCTTCTCCTACCTTTTAATATTTCGCAAACGTGTTCTCTAATTCCTTATCAAGTTCTAGGAATAGAATAAGAAATGTTAACCACGTGATAAGTTATTAAGTTCGATGGCATTAAATTTAAAAGAATAATTTGTGTGGTTCATTTCCAAAAAGTGCTTGTTTAATCTTTTCAAAAATGCAAAAAGCGCAATATAAATAAAATATCATAACTTTATTAAATTTTTATTAATTTCTTTAGATGTGATAAAATTATTTTGAAAAGAGCTAAAAGTATGATGGAAATTAAATACACCCCCATTGGTTTATCGGTTGTTAGGTTAATAAAAGTAGAAAAGAATATACTGGAGATTCAAAATGTAGAAATAATTGATGGTACTCCTGTTTTGGATATAAAACCCTACGTACCTGAATTCACTACTAATGATGGGGTTAAAATAGGATGGCTTGAGAGAAATGTTCACAAATTGCAACAATCTAAAGACGACGGTAGATTTAGTTAAGGAGATTTTTTTGAGTTATAATATCTGTATATAAGTATATCCTTATGGGTGGGGAGCGAAATATTATATGAGGAGCTTTTTATGAAAACTATATCTATAAATCTGCCTGATTTTATTGATTTAAATGAAAAAGAAATCAAATTACTAATTGCTACAAAATTATATGAAGAAAGCAAGTTATCCTTAGGAGAAGCCGCACAATTATCAGAACTTTCCAAGAGAGCTTTTATTGAAATATTGGGTCGTTTCGATAACTCGCTATTTAATTACAACGATGAAGAATTAAGAAATGATGTAAAAAATGCCTAATTACATATCTGATACAAGTTGTCTAATTGTTTTAGTACGAGAAATAAGAGGTATAATTTGGAATAAATGTATTTATGTTTAAGATCTAAAGCGATTTTCAAAAACATATGATACAATTTAAATACTTCAACAAACTATCGAGGGGGGAACAATGAAAGACACTAACAGAGCGGGAAACATTCACAAAGACGAAACCGCTGAATATCATGAACTCAACTTTCCAAAGATAATTTCAGTAAAACCAATAGACATACCAGTAATCAACGTATCAAACCAAAACACGGATTTTGTATTCGAACTAGAAGACAACTCACTGTTACACTTAGAATTTCAAACGACGTGGAAGAAAGCTGACTTACTAAAATTTGCACAATACGACATAGCGTTATACCAAAAAGAAAGAAAAAAGATAAACACGGTGGTAATGTACTCAGGGAAATACGAAAGTGCAGAAAGTGAATTGGACATGGGTTTAAATAAATACAAAGTACAACAAGTATTCATGACAAAGTACGATGGAATAAAAAGGTATGAAGAGATAAAAGAAAAGATAGAAAAAAAAGAACCTCTAACGAAAAAAGACTTAATGGATTTAGTATTCTTACCCTTGATGAGAAACGAAAAAAGCGAAGAAGAAGTGACAAAAGATGCCTTTGAGTTAGCAATCAAGATTCCGGATGAAAACCAAAAAGAAATGGTAATAGGATCGTTATTAGGGTTCTCTGATAGTTATGTAAGGGATGAGTACATAAACGAACTGAAAGAGGTGATACGAATGACAAAGATAGGGACCTCATTATTTGAAGAAGGCTTTGAAGAAGGAGAAAAAGAATTGACAATTAAAATATTAAACAAAAGATTTGGTAGACGATTAACCGAAGAGTTAAAAGATAGGATAAGAGAAGCAGACAAAAAGGCAATAGATTATATAGGAGATAACTTGTTAGAGATAACCATAGAAGAACTAAAAGAGTTATTGAAGTAGTTGTAGAAGGTAGATTTTTGAGAGTTTTAAAGTGAAATGTTGTAGTAATAGAGATATCACTCCTCTTTTATGAGAAGTGATATTTTTTTAATAATTTTATTAGCGTCCTTCCCCCGCTCCCCACCCATAAGGAATGTGTTAGATTGTTAAATTTTGAGTTGGATCATAGTTTTCTAATGTTTCTTTTACTTTATCGTATAATTCTTTTACATTTTTGAACTCTATCAACGTGCCTTCTTCTTTATCTCTTTGTTTTAACTCAATCTTTCCTTCTTTTAAACGTTTGCCTATAATAATTTTTATAGGTACCCCGATTAGATCTATATCTTTGAACTTAAATCCAGCGGAGACTTCTCTATCGTCTATAATAACGTCTATTCCTTCTTTTAAAAAGTAGTTGTAGATTTCTTGAGATGTGCTAACTACTGCTTCATCGTTCATGGCAACAGGTATTATTGCCACTTCAAAAGGTGCAACGCTCTTGGGCCAGATTATTCCGTTTTCGTCGTTTAATTGTTCAACTATGGCCCCTAGGGTTCTTGATACCCCCCAGCCATAACATCCCATTATGTAAGGCTTTTGTTCTCCATTTTCATCGGTGAAGACTGCGTTCATTTTTGAAGAGTATTTGTCGCCTAATTCAAAAATTTGGCCCACTTCTATGCCTCTTGTCTGTTTGAGTGTAGAATTACATCCTTGCGTTGGACATTTTTCGTCTTCTTTTACGTATCTAATGTCTTCCATTAAATCTATTCTGAAATCTCTATTAGGGTTGGCATTGATGTAATGCCTTTTTTCTTCCATAGCCCCTATAACACCATTTTTTATGGATTTTACACTTAGATCTGCAATTATCTTGACATTTTCTGGAATGTTTACTGGACCTATAAATCCAACGTTTACGCCAAATTCTTTTAGAACGTCTTGTGGATCGGCTAGTTCTAGACTTTGATCTTGAAGAACGGACCTGATCTTGGCTAAGTTTATCTCATAGTCGCCTCTAATTAGAGCCATCACCCATCCTTTACTGGATCTTAATAGTATCGATTTTATTAACTTCTTTTCAGAGACGTTAAAGAATTTTGCCACTTCTTCGATGCTTTTGGCGTTTTGTGTATCTACTTTTTCCATTTCTTTGAGAACTTCATCTTTATCTACAGAAAAATCTTCGCTTGATCTTGCCTTTTCATCACTGGCTGCATAGCCACATTCTTCACAGTAAAATATTTCACCCTCACCATTTTGTGCCAGTACGTGAAATTCATGAGAGAAAGAACCACCAATTGCACCTGTATCAGCTTCTACAACGACATATTTCAAGCCTATTCTTTTTATGATATTTGAGTAGGCATCATAGAAATGTTGATAGTACTCATGCAATGATTCGTAATCGGTGTGAAAGGTGTAGGCGTCTTTCATTATGAACTCTCTTGCCCTTAACACCCCGAACCTTGGCCTTATTTCATCTCTAAATTTAGTGGCTATTTGGAAAAGGTTGACGGGGAACTGTTTGTACGATCTGAGCTCATTTTTCATCAAAAATGTGATTATTTCTTCATGCGTAGGACCTAAAGTAAACTCTCTATCGTGTCTGTCCTTGAGTTTCATCAATTCTGGTCCGTAATCTTCCCATCTTCCCGTCATTTTCCAGAGTTCTGCAGGATGTATTATGGGCAGCATGATCTCTTGAGAACCTATCTTTTCCATTTCTTCTCTGACTATCTGTTCGATTTTTCTTATAACCTTCCAACCAAGGGGAAGATAACTGTAAACACCTGATGCAATCTTTCTAATAAATCCTCCTCTGATCAATAACTCGTAACTTTTTATATCAGAATCAGATGGAGTTTCTTTTAAAGTAGGAGCATATAGTTTGGAAAATCTCAAGATTATCCCTCCGATTTTTTAGCATATTTAATATTTTGTACTTTGAGAAATTATATCATAGAAACATTGTTAAGTTAAATTTTTATTGTAATAAATATATTGAGTCTGTTAGTACAATTAAATTAAAAAATAAAAAGATCCTTTTCCTCACGGGTGGTGAGAAAGGGGAAGGGCGCTATAAAGCTCATTATACAGGAGTTATGTGATAAGAGAGCACACCTTCAAAAAGATATGGTATAATTAAATTAGGCAAACAAAATTTAATAAAAAGCGAGGCAAGATATGAACGAGCTAGTGTACAATCCTCACGATCGATTCTTCAAATGGATTTTCAGTGACCCAAATATAGCACGAGATTTCTTACAAAATTATCTACCTCAAGAAGCAATAGAAATAGTAGACCTAGATTATTTAACTCCTGAAAACAACAGTCATGTTGATGAAAATCTAAAAGAAAGCTTCTCAGACATGTTGTACAAAACAAAGATAAAAGGACAAGATGGATACGTATACATTCTGATGGAACACAAAAGCTACATTGAAGGGAAAGTAATCTTTCAACTGTTGAGATACATTACAAGCATATGGGAAGAAAAATACGATCCCAAAACAAAAAAGGTTCCGATAATAATACCAATAGTAATATACCATGGGAGAGAAATCTGGAACGTAGAAACGAACTTATCAAATATGGTACAAGGGATAGAAGATTTACCAGATGAACTAAAAACATACTTACCAACATACCGATATGAAATATGTGACTTCTCAATCAAAGGGAAAAAAAGGATAATAGGATTAACAGCGACGAAAGTTGCATTAGAAGCAATGAGAGCAGGAACTGCAATGACCGAAAAAGAATTTAAAGAAAGATTAGCAATAGTATTCGCATACATAAACCAACTACCAGAAGAACAGGTACATGAATGGTTTGAAGGGTGCATGATCTACCTACTAAACGTAAGGGAAGATATAACGATAGAAGATATATTAAAGGTACAAAAAGAAATAATGCCTGGAAGGGGTGAAATAGTTATGACGTTAGCCGAAAAGTTAAGAAACGAAGGTAAATTGGAAGGTGAAAGAGAAGGTATTGAAAAAGGAAAACTTGAAGACAGAAAAGAAGTAGCTATAAAGCTATTAAGCAAAAGATTTGGTAGACAATTAACCACAAAACTGAAAGAAAAGATAAAAGAAGCTGAAGAAGCAAAAATAAACCAAATAATCGACAATATATTTGAAATAACCATAGAAGAATTAAAAGAAGTATTGAAGTAGTTATAGTAAGGAGATTTTACGATTTTTATGTGAAGTGTGATGTGATAAATATCACCCCTCTAATTTGTTATATGAGGGGTGATATTTTTTTAATAATTTTATTAAATATTTTTAGTATAATGACTTTAGAGGTTATAGGACTTTATAGATAGCGCCCTTCCCCCGTTCCCCACCCATAAGGAAGGGACCTGCGACCCCTTTACCCAACTCCCCGCCCATAAGGAAGGAAAGTGAGCTTTCAAAAGTTCCCCCTGAAAGAATAAATGAGAATACCAAAACATTCTCAATGTGATATAATATTTTAGGCTTAACAATTAGATAATAGAATGAAGGTTGAACAGTTTTGGAGGTGCCATTAATGGATAAGTTTTACGTCACTACACCGATTTACTACGTTAACAGTGAACCACATATTGGTTCGGCATATACTACGATTGTTGCAGATATAATTGCTAGATTTAAGAGAATGATGGGGTACGATGTTTTCTTTTTAACGGGAACTGATGAGCATGGGCAAAAGGTGTTACAAGCCGCTAAAGAGAAGAATATACCCCCACAGGATTATGTTGATTCTCTTTCTACAAAGTTTAAAGATTTATGGGATGAAATGGGGATTAGTTACGATCATTTTGTAAGAACAACCGATGATTATCATGTAAAAACCGTACAGATGTTCGTTGATAAGATGATGGAGAATGGAGATGTGTACAAAGGGAAATACGCCGGCTGGTATTGCATACACGATGAATCCTTTTGGGATGAATCTGAGATAATTACTCAAGATGGCGTTAAGCTTTGTCCTGAATGTAATAGAGAATTGAAATGGGTGGAGGAAGAGAATTACTTTTTTAAACTTTCTAAATATACCGAACCGTTGTTGAAATATTATCAAAATAATTCGGATTTCGTTGAACCTTCGTTTAGAAAAAACGAGATGCTACAAATTTTGAATAATGGATTAAAAGATCTTAGTATAACAAGGACTACGTTCAATTGGGGGATTCCCTTAAAGAGCGATCCCAAACATGTGGTGTACGTGTGGGTGGATGCGTTAATTAATTATGTGAGTGCGATTGGCTATTCTGATGATCAACAAAAATTCAACAGGTACTGGCCTGCAGATTTGCATCTTATTGGAAAAGAAATAAACAGGTTCCATTCGCTGATATGGCCAGCTATGTTGATGTCAGTGGGACTCCCCTTGCCAAAAAAGGTGTTCGCACATGGATGGTTAACTGTCAACGGACAAAAGATTTCAAAATCTTTGGGAAATGCCGTTGATCCGAGAGTTCTTATGAACGCATATGGTAGAGATGTGATCAGGTATTACTTGATGAGGGATATTGCGTTTGGCAGAGATGGAGACTTTTCGGAAGAAAACTTAATTACTAGATACAACGCAGATTTGGTTAACGATCTAAGCAATTTAGTGCATAGAACACTTACAATGGTTGAAAAGTATTTTAACGGTGTCATACCAAAACCCGAAAGGAAAGATAAGGTAGACGAAGAACTTATTGAGCTTTTAGAGAGTAAGAAAACCGCTTATTTGGTTTTGATGGAGCGGTATCAGTTTACACAAGCCCTTGAAAGTCTATGGGAAATCGTACGTTTTTCTAATAAATACATAGATTTAACGGAACCGTGGATCTTAGGTAAGGATCCAAATGAGAAGGATAGGTTGTCCACCGTTTTATACAATTTGCTCGACGTTATTCGAGTTATTTCTATTTTGATTTATCCAGTAATGCCCGATACTTCCGAAAAGATGTTAAAAAAGATTGGTTATGGTTTGGAAGTTTTAAACAGAGAGAATCTTGAAAAGGATCGATTACATAGTGGTGTTAAAGTTGGAAAAGGTGAGCCAATATTCCAAAGAATCGATGTGAAAAGTTGGAAAAGAATAATCAAAACAGTAAATATCAACAGGGAGGACGAATTAATGTCAGAAAGTGTAAACGTTCAAAACATAATAGAAATAGATGATTTTAAAAAGGTAGATTTAAGAGTTGCTAAAGTAGTAAAGGCAGAAGATATCGAAAAATCGAATAAACTACTGAGATTGCATCTTGATTTAGGCCAGATGGGCGAAAGACAAGTTATCGCAGGCATCAAGAATTTCTATTCACCACAAGACTTGGTCGATAAGAAGATAATAATAATCGCTAACTTAAAACCCGCAAAATTGATGGGCGAATTATCCGAAGGTATGCTTTTAGCCGCTAAAGATGGAAACGGTAATCTTAGTATACTGACGGTAGATAAAGATGTTGAACCTGGTGCGAAAATTTCTTAAAAGATTTCTTAATGGAGGTAATGCCAAGAGATGGATGAAAAAATATTTATTAGAGATTTTACCGAGGAATTAAAAACTTCTTACTTACTTTATTCTTTAAGCGTTATTGTGAGTAGGGCTATACCAGATGTTAAAGATGGGTTAAAACCTGTTCAGAGAAGAATACTTTACTCAATGAGTGAATTGGGGTTGAAACATAACTCATCATTTAAAAAAAATGCCCGTATTGTTGGTGAGGTGATGGGTAAGTATCACCCTCATGGAGATGCGGCTATTTATGATGCCCTAGTTAGAATGGGGCAACCTTTTACTATGAGGTACCCCTTAGTTGAGGCACAGGGGAATTTTGGCTCTATAGATGGAGATCCTCCAGCAGCTATGAGGTATACAGAAGCCCGCATGCCCGAATTGGGAGAGTATATGCTCAAGGATATCGATAAAGAAACTGTAGATTTTAGGGAGAATTTCGATGGTTCTCTGAGTGAGCCCGTCGTTTTACCTACAAGGCTGCCTAATCTTTTAATGAACGGAGCAAGCGGGATAGCGGTGGGAATGACTACAAATATCCCACCTCACAACCTAAATGAACTTGTTGCGGCATTAAAATTGTTAATAGAAAAACCAGAATGTGAAGTAAAGGATCTGTTGAAATATATTAAAGGGCCGGATTTTCCAACTGGTGGTCTAGTTGTCGACGGAGAAGGGTTAAAAGATCTGTATGAAACAGGCAGAGGAAAGATAACTATTAGAGGAAAGTACAGAATCGAGGATGACGGAAAAGGGACCTCCATCGTCTTTGATGAGATACCTTACAACGTTTCTAAGACCGATATCATTGAACAGATTGTAAAATATGTAGTTAGGACAAAAGAACAAAAGAAAGATGTTGGGATAAAAGACGTTAGAGATGAGAGCGATAAAGAAGGAATAAGACTAGTAATAGACCTGAAAAGAAATGCAAACGTAAAGAGATTGATCAACGATTTGTTTAAGCATACGAATCTTCAATCTTATTTTTACGTTCAAATGAATGTAATAGATAACGAAAAGCCAACGTTGATGAATTTAAAAGGGCTTTTACAGAGCTTCTTGGACCACAGGGTTAACGTTATAACAAGAAGAACACAGTACGAATTAGACAAGGCAAGAAAGAGAGCTCATATAGTCGAAGGACTTATCAAAGCTGTTCAGGGTATTGATACTGTGGTAGAAATCATTAGAAATTCAGAAAATCCCCAGGAAGCCTTGAAAAACCTTCAAGAAACTATAGGTGTAAGTGAAGAACAGGCAAAAGCTATCGCAGATATGAGATTGATTAGCCTTTCAAAACTTGAAACCACCAATTTAAATGAAGAACTTAAGAATTTATACAAAGATATAGAAAACGCTATGGATATTTTGCAAAACAAAGAAAGATTGATGGGGGTAATCAAAGAAGAACTCGATGAAGTAGTGAATAAGTTTGGTGATAAAAGAAGAACGGAGATATTGTACAACAAAGGAGATTTAGCCGAAGAGGTTGAAATGATTCAAGATGAAGATGTCGTAATAGTTTTGACGAAGTGGGGTTACCTCAAAGCCATCCCTTCATCGGAATACAAGGTTCAAGGAAGAGGCGGAAAAGGTGTAAAAGGATTAAAAATTTCTGATGAAGATGATGTGAAAGAGGTCATATACACTAACAAATTATCTAAATTAATGTTATTAAGTTCTGCTGGTAAAGCGTATCAAATAAACGCCTACGAAATTGAATCAAGTTCGAAAAGCACAAAAGGTAAACATATCGCTAACTTCATCAGTTTAGATGAAGGTGAAGAGATAAAAAGTATCGTTGCCATATCTTTAGATGGAGATTACGATAAGGACATCCTTATTTTTACAAAACAAGGTAAAGTTAAGAGGACCTCTTTGAGAGAGTTTAGTAGTGCACGAGCTAATGGTATTAGAGCCATCAATCTGGTTGATAACGACGTAGTTGTCGATGTGTTATTGCTTGATGGAACGGATAGAGATTTGTTGGTTGTAACAAAGCTAGGTATGTCGTTGATGTTCAACTCTTCACAGGTTAGAAAGATGGGCAGAACCGCAATGGGTGTTAATTCAATAAAATTGCGTAAAGGCGATGAAGTGATCAACGTGGTGAAGGTCGATGAAGGCAAAAAACTTTTGTTGATCACAGAAAGAGGTTATGGGAAGAGAGTTTCTTTCCATTCTTACAAAGCGCAGAATCGTGGAGGAATTGGAGTAAAAACAGTTCGCGATATAACAAAAATAGGTCCTATAGTATCTACTATGAGTGTGGAAGATGGAAAGGATATACTGATATTCACTAAAAAAGGTAAAGCTATTAGGGTAAATGTAAATAATATAAATGTTTTAGGAAGAATCACTCAAGGTGTTATAATTGTTAGACTGGATGAAGACGATTCAGTTGTGGGAGTAATTGAAGTTCAAGCTGATGAGGAAGAGTAGTGTTATAATTATTAAGCATGGAAGGGGTTAGTAAAATGGAAGAATTGACAAAAAGGCAATCACAAGTTCTGGACTTCATAAAATCTTATATGGAAAAAAATGGATTTGCCCCAAGTATCAGAGATATTATGAAACATTTTAATTTTAAAAGCCCAAGAGCGGCACATAAGCATCTGATAATTTTGGAAAAAAAGGGTTACATTGAGCGTAAAAACGTGTCACGTGGTATTAAGATGATGCCAAAATCGGGGGAAATATTCGCTGCGGAGACTTTAGCCCCTGTTTCGGGAAAGATAGCAGCTGGAGATGCTATTGAAGCTATACAAACAATTAGCGATTACATTCCCATACCTACTAATTTTTTTCCTAAAAATTACGAATATTTTTCCCTCAGAGTTGAAGGAAATTCTATGATAGAGGCACAGATCAAAAGCGGGGATTTTGTTTTAATACGTAAACAAGATTATGCGTCGGATGGAGACATAGTGGTTGCATTGATCGATGGTAATGACGCAACACTTAAAAGGTATAAAAGGCTGAATGAAAACGAAGTACTGCTTGTACCAGAAAATAAAAGTATGAAAGAGATAAAGGTCAAAGCCGATCGTTTAAAAATACAAGGGAAGATGGTAGGCTTAATAAGAGTGCTATAAGAAACTTTTTAAAAAGGGTGGGCTGCGGGGCGAAGGGGCGCTAAATACAAGAGTTACTAAAGACGACATTCTATAATCAAAAGGAGCGAATTTTCTTGAAAATTGCAATTGCATCCGATCATGCCGGATATGATATGAAAGAACAGATTAAGAATTATCTTTTAGAAAAGAAATTCGATATAATTGATTTAGGAACTAATTCTAATGCGAGTGTCGATTATCCTGATTATGCCAAAAAACTTGGTGAAAAGGTAACCAAAGGTGAAGTTGACTTCGGAATAGGTATCTGTGGTACTGGAATCGGGATGTCGATCTCAGTTAACAAGGTTAAAGGTGTTAGAGGTGCTTTATGCTTGTATCCATCGATGGCAGAATACGCTAGAAAACATAATAACGCTAATGTTTTGGTTTTAGCAGGTAGACTAATGGGTAGTGATTTAGCCATTTGGACGGTGGACAAGTTTTTAACAACGGATTTTGAAGGTGGAAGACATAAAAGGCGTGTCGATAAAATTGACGAAATTAAGTAAAAAGGGCGAAAAAAATGAAAAGTATTAGTTTTTCAAAAGGTCTTGAGAAGGATATTAATATTAACATAAGCCATGGGTATTACGAGGAATTTTCTAAAAGATACGCTTCGAAATACGGAACTTTGATGATAATTGATTCCAACTTGAAAAAACATTTAACGACTGGGTCTGGTAAAAATATCTTTTATGTCAAAGGCGGGAATGAAACCAAGTATTTCGATAAATATTTAGAACTGTGTAAGGTCATGGTAGAAGGTAGTTATAGCAATTTAGTGGTGATAGGTGGAGGTTCCTTGATTGATATGGCAGGCTTCGTTTTTCATACCTTGGATTTTCCAAAAGGAACCTTCACAGTTATACCAACAACGTTGTCTTCTATGATATATTTACCAGTTTCAGGAGAATTCTATTTAGATATGAATTACACGAGGAATTTCTTGAAGGTAAGCGGTTATCCTGATCTAGTTTATATAGATCCGTATTTTTGTAAATTTTTAGATAAAAAAGATATGAAAAACCATTTTTTCTTGGGGTATATTTTGGGACTTTTGTTCGATAATAATTTTGCTAACCTGTCTTTGAAGTATTCTAAAAATTTCATTCGCTTAGATTTAGAGGATTATCTATATTCTGCAGTTAAATATGTTTTGTCCATTTATTCTAACGATTTACCGTTTCCTGGTACTAAATTGATGAAATACATAACTGACACCTCAGTTAAATCTGATTTCGTTCAAAACGAAGCTTTGTCTTTTGCATTTCTTGTGTTTTTGAGTTTTAAATTCGGTTATATTCAGGAAGAAAGATTTCAAAATATTTTTCAAAACATAAAGAATTTTGAAGATTTGAAATCCTCAAAAATTCAAAACATAAGGGCAAAAGTGAACAACGTACCTATAAGAGAAATATTACTCAAAGAGGAAGGTTTTGTAGATTTGCTTTTGAATTTTGGGGAGTTGAAAGATCTGCTTTTAGAGTTTAAGTCTCTACTGAGAGGTGTGTGATGAAAGAGAATAATCCTACTTGGTTCAAAGTGATTTTAGTTCTAGTTTTTATTTTACCTTTGATAACCTTTGCATTGACAACGTATACTATATATTTAAAAAGTCAGATGAATAACCTTAAGCTTAAAATTGAAGAGTTAGATAATAGTCAAGTCAACGTTTTAAATGAAGTTGAAACAAGTTCTCAATCTGCTGTGTTAGAAGACTTAGTATTGCCAAAAATTGAGATTGGAAACACAATGGCTAGGGCGAGTTACAACATTCAAGAACTGGATTATCATCAGTTGATGAACAATTCACTGACTATGTTAAAACCGTACAATAAAGGTGCGGTAAGAATTTTTTACGATCAGCGTGAGGTCTTCGAAGAGGCGTTGTACGCCTTAAATAACGATATATCTTACTTTATTTTTAAAAATGCTGATAAGTATTACTTGTATCGTGCAGACTATCCTTTAGAAGAAGGCAAGCAAGAGCAGTACCTATTTTCCATTCAAATTTACCTATACACTACTCCCGCTCCTGCTATGTTCCCAACTATGGCTTTAAGACAAGGCGGTATCCCTGCTTTTGTCTTCAACGGTAAGTTTCAACAGAGTAACGAAGATTATTGGTCTATACTGGTGGGGCTGTTTGACAATTATAACGAAGCCCAAACATACTTGAGAAACATGGATGAAGATCTTGTTTTTGAGTTAACCGGTTTGGGTATAAAAGACAGATTCACTAAAGGTATATACTTTAGCGGAGTAGAAACCGAATGAGAAAAAAGCTTCTTTTCCCAGTGTTAAGTATAATTTTAATCTTTTTACTCGGGATTTTAGCTCTTGATCAATATCAGGTGGGTGAAGAAGCTGCATCTAACCGTTGGCAGGAAAATAAAATTGATCTTTTATCCGCATCAGTTGAAGAGTTGATCAGATTACCTGGAATAGGACCCGCCAAGGCACAGGCTATCATAAATTATAGGCAAGAGAAAGGCTTTAGAGAAATAGAGGACATTATGAACGTTTCTGGGATCGGAGAAAAAACATTTTCAAATATTAAAGATTATATTTATCTTTCAGAGGTTGTTTATGAAATAGTGGATGATAAAATAAATATAAATGAAGCATCTAGTGAAGAATTAGAAAGTTTGCCAGGAATAGGAAAAGTATCAGCACAGAAAATAATTGAGTATAGGGCTATTAAACGTATAAACTCTTTAGATGATCTGGGGAAAATTGGTATTCCATCTTCTACGATAGAAAAAATAGAAGGGAAGATAGTATTTTGAAGATTTTCTTACATGTTTGTTGTGCACCTGATCTAACGGTTTCTTATAGGAAATTAGTAGAACAGGGATACGATCCCGTTGTGTTTTTTTATAACCCGAATATTTATCCTGCTCAAGAATATTCAAAAAGGTTGAATGAGGTTAAGAAGTTAAGTGATATTTGGGGTTTTCAACTCTACGAAGGAGATTATGAACCTGATAAGTTTTTAGAAAAGATAAAAAGGAGGGAAAACAGCCTCACGGCAAATGAGGAAAACACCCTCAATAGATGTTATGAATGCATGAAATTGAGGCTTGAAAAGGCGAAAGCTGAAGCTAAACGGTTGAATTTTTCTATGTATTCAACGACTCTTCTTGCTTCCCCTCGAAAGTCTCACAGCGATATTTTAGAAATAACGAACGATTTAGGCAAAGAAGATAATCCTACTTTTAAGTATGTAAATTTCAGGTCCAATAACGGAGTTCATATGGCGGCAACAATATGTAAGACTTACAATATCTACCGTCAAAATTACTGTGGTTGTTCTTTTTCTTTGAATGAATCAAAAAGATATGAAGAACAGTCTAAGCAAAAAAATTACAAGAGTTTAGTTGAGTTAATTGGCGAAGAATTAACTCAAAAATACTTTAAATATTACAAAAAAGACTTGCTTAGAATTCCACAAGATATTCCAGCAAAACTTTTAGAAAATGTTGGATTAAACTTTTTGAAATATTTGAAACCTCAAATCATCTTAATGAAAAAGGAAATAGCCCAAGATTTTAACATCGTTACAAGTTCCAGATACAAGATCGATAACTGGAAAGGGAAAGTAATATTATGGTGAAAGAGGGGTAGTCTAGATGGCTAAATATGATCTGCGAATCTCTGAAGATGGTATGGTGGCATCTTTAAAACTAATAGACGATGGACGACCACCTACTATTGGCGGAATAAAATCTTTCCTAAAAGAGAAAGGTTTGGTAGTAGGGATAAAACCAGAAGTTATTGAAGAAATTGTCTCTGAACCCAAATATGATAAGGAATATCCTATCGCGTATGGAATACCCCCCAAGGTTGGGAAAGATGCACAGTTAATCTTTCAGCAGAATATTGTAGAAAAGCTCAACAATGAAAATAGCTATGTTGACCTAAAAGAAAGTAGCCAATTGATAATCGTAAAAAGTGGAGACATACTGGCAGAGATAATTCCTCCGAGTATAGGAGAACCTGGGAAAACCGTACGCGGAGAAAAAATCGAAGGTATTCAAGGGAAAGATTTAAAACTAAAACTTGGCAATAACGTAGTAGTAAATAACAATAAAATAATATCAAAGATAGATGGAAAGTTTCTCAGTAAAGAAGCGTCGAATGGTGAGATAAGTTTAGATGTTTCAGACGAACACAAGATAGATGGGAATATAGACTACTCTACAGGTAATGTTCGCTTTCCAGGAAAGTTGATTATCACCGGAGATGTTAAATCGGGGTTTTTTGTTGAGGCTACTTCTTATTTAGAGATCAAGGGTGTGGTTGAATCTGCTACGGTATTTTGTGAAGGAGAAGCTAATATATTCGGAATAAAAGGTGCAGGAAAAAGTTCTATAAAGGCAAAAATTTTGAGGTGCAATTACATTGAAAACGCCAATGTTGAAGCAGAAGAAGCCATAATTGTTAAAACAGCCATCGTTAATTCTAATATAAAAGCAGGTAAACACGTCATTATTGAAGGTGGTACTGGAAAGATTTCAGGTGGATATACCTTAGCTACCAACCTCATCGAAGCGGAAATATTGGGAAGCGAAATGGGTGTCAGAACTGTTTGTGAGGTGGGTGTTTTACCTGATCTAAATGAAGAATTAATCAAATTAGAACAAAAAATTGCACTTGATACTGAAAATCTTAGGAAACTTAGTTCTATAATCAAAGGGATCCAAATTTTAAAAGAAAAAGGTAAAGCAGACGAAAAGAGGATAGAATACTACAGGAAATGTTTTAACACCTATAAAATTCTTATATCAGAGCTAAAAACAGATAAAGAAAAACTGGAGGAGATTAAAAATAAAATTCAATCTTCAAGAGAATCTGCATTTATTATCGCAAAAAAAGTAGTACACCCGGGAACTGAAATAATCATACATAAGAAAAAATTTATACCCACAAAGCCGATGACAAAGGTAGTTTTTAAACTTGATGGTGAAGAGATAGTTCCTCACGGTTATCAAGAGGAAACAAATGTTCCCAGATAACAAACTAGTAAATCAAAAACTTTTTCCTTATGGGTGGGGAGCGGGGTGAAAGGGCGCTA
>NZ_AZRL01000015.1 GCF_002895525.1 Petrotoga olearia DSM 13574 | reverse complement strand
GGGGCGAAGGGGCGCAAATAAAGATTAAGCGTAGCTTACATAAAAAATTCTAAAAATCATTTTACAAAATTAACAATCTACTTTTAAAAACCTCACAAGACGGATAAAAAATTGATTAGAAGGTGAAAAAATGAACCCAAACGAAACAAATAAAAGATTACATCCAAAGCTCTTCAAGGTACCCATAGACAAAATAAGAATGGGGTACTACACCGACAAGTATTTTACAAGGTATGTTGAAGTCTTAAAAAAAGACAGGAAAAAAGTCGATGTAACTTATCAATTTTTTCCAAGGGCAGATTGTGTAGTCGTTGGACTAGATGAGGCACTTGCTCTTTTAACCTATGGAACAGGTTACTACAAAGATGAAGAAAAGGCAAAAGAGATTTTTGATGAAATTTTAGCCATAGAAAGGTCGATACAAGACGCCTCCACACGAATGGACAAAGAAGACCTTCTAAATTGTACAAATAAAAAATGGGACCTTAGAATGACACTAAACAGTTTATGGGTTGATAAATGGAATGAGATAGAAGTACTTGCTTTGAATGATGGAGACGAAGCAAAGAAGATGGAGCCAGTGTTCGTAATCAAAGGCAATCCTGCCTTTTTTGGACATTTGGAAACGCTTCTGTTAGGGGTGATGGCAAGGGCTACCAGCACAGCAACCGCTGTAAAGAAAGTGGTAGCCGCTGCCAAAGGGAAGCCTATTCTATTTTTTAGTGCAAGATTCGACCATTTTTGGGTTCAAACAACTGATGGCTATGCAGCTTTGAAAGCTGGGGCATTTGGGGTATCAACGGACGCAAATGCTGATTATTGGGGGGTTGAATCTCTTGGGACCATCCCTCATGCTTTAATTGCCGCGTATAATGGAAACACGTCAGCAGCATCGATTGCTTTTAACAAACATATAGATGGACATGTAAATAGAATGGTGTTAGTAGACTGGGACAACGACGTTATTGGAACCACCATCAAAGTAGCAAAAGAGTTTTACGAATACATATATGGTGAAAAACCCAATATTGACAGCGGAGATTTATCTAAGATAATTGGTGAAGGAAAAGACAAAATCTGGGCGGTAAGGTTTGATACATCTGGATCCTTAAGAGACAAATCTGTGATCCCAAAAGACAAATCATCATTAGGAGTTAATCCAGAGATGGTGTGGCGTGCAAGAAGAAGATTCGATGAATTAGGAATGAACGATTTAAAAATAATGGTCTCAGGGGGATTTAACCAAGAAAAAATAGACCTATTTGAAACCCTAGAAGTGCCTGTAGACCTTTATGGTGTGGGATCTTCCTTGCTTAAACAAAAAATTGACTTCACGGCAGATATAGTAGAAGTCGATGGTAAACCTTGCGCAAAGGTAGGAAGAAAAAAAGGGGACTTCTCACGATTAAAAGTCGTCGAAAAAAACTATTGGGAATAATATGGGAATACAGACACTATGGGTGGGTTACAAGGCAAAGGGCAGCTAAAGCACTATATGAGAATTTTAATGGAGGTAAACTATGTTTTCAATAACTCTCTTTTTAAGTCATTTTGTATCTGATTTTGCTTTTTCCAATGTTTATTCTGATAAATTTTTGGATAAGTCCGATTATTATAAACATCTCATCTGGGTTTTATTAGTCTTTTTGGCTTTCAACTTTGATATGTTAAATGGATGGATGCTCTTAATAGTCGCACTCTCCGTCCTTCTTCACATAGGTATAGACTTATTAAGAATCAGAAACCAAAACACCAACATCTTCTTTGAAATCATATTCTTGGGAGCCTTTTTTCTTTGGTCATACCTGTTCAGAAACTTTTTCCAAGATTCTTTCTTATCTAATGTTTTTCAATTTTATATTTTAGGAATGATCGTAACAACTAGTTTTGGAAGCTTCTTATTCAGAACTTTCAACATATTTGAAAAAGAAAAAAAAGATACAATTGGTGCATCAGAAAGGTTAGCGATGTTCATTTTTTTAATGTCTCAAAACTACCTTTGGTCTATTATAGCAGTAGGTGCTGGGTTGGCATATAAATTGGTCTTTGTGAAAGAAAAGAATATAAAAGAGCTAATATTATCACCAACTTATGCAGTATTAATTTCTTCATTTTGGTTTATACTCATGCAAAACATTTACTAAGAAGGGTAAAAATTTATGAAAGAAAGAAAAAGAGACGTATATTACTGGCAAGAAAGAACTATCCTAAAGAATTTAAATATAGAATGGCAAGAGCATGCTATGTTTAAATTCATAGACAAACAAGGTATTCAAGGGGTTGGGGCGGCAACTCCAAATTATTATTTTGGTGAAACGTTTAAAACCACCATGGCTATTTTGGAAATGATTAGAGATCTAATTGAAATGGAAGATGATATTGAAAACATACCCAACATTGAAGATAAATTCAATGAAAAGATAAAAAGAGACAACTCTTCGAAAACCGCTGTTTTTTTAGCGATTTTTGATTACCTAACAAACAAGTACAATTACAACCCTACAAAATTACTTTTCCCCAATAAAAAAAGTATCTCACAAGAATCTCTCTTTAGAATTTTTTGGAAAAAAGGCATCAACATCTTTAATCTACTCCCTGAAATTCAAAATGATAGGGAGATTATAAAGATAGAGTTCTTAGAAAAGCCATCTCTCTCAGAACTTGAAAAAACCATGAAACTTTTTAAAAGTAAAAAACTTTGGATCGACCTTAAAGGATTATTTTCCCAACACGAAATTAGACACATCCTAAAACTTCTGAAACACTCTGAAATATTAGCTTTAGAACAGCCAACCCCGAAGTATAAAGAAAATACTTTAGACAACCTACACATACCCTACCCCATTTTTTGGGATGAATCAATCGAGCTACCAGAAGATATTATCAGAGTATCAAATATTGCTACGGGGGTCGTCTTAGACATCACCAAGGTTGGTGGATTAACCAACTTAAAAAAACACTACGACTTAGCCAATACCCTCAACTTGGAAACAGTCATCTCCACAAGAATAGAACACCTGATAAATCTAAACTGGTCTAACAAAATAAAAAACGCATTCGATATAATAGATTTGAATATAGCTCATTATATTGTGGCATAATATACTGACCAGTAATATACTGGTCAGTATATTAAATTATGTTTAACATTAAAACTTTATCTTCTTGTCAACACTTGCCATACTGATTTTAGCCCCATTAGTCCGCAGCTGGTAAATAGAAAACGGGAGAAATTTTGCTCAGTAACTCCTATAAACGAAGTATTAATCTCTCCCCCTCCCACTCGACTCATTCAAAAGATATAAACTATTAATCGAAATTTCAAATAAAAACTTGAAATTTCAAAAAAGGATAGTATACTAACTATTAGCAAGCTAATAATTAGTAAGTTAATTATTAGCATGCTAATAGAACAATGAAGCGTGCTTTGAGACCGCAAGTCCTTAGTTAGAGAGACTCTGTGAGTATAAGGGACCGCGGGCCCCTTCTTTAAATGGGCGGGCTGCTGGGCGAAGGGGCGCTAACAAAGATCCTTTTCCTCACGGGTGGGGAGCGGGGTGAAAGG
>NZ_AZRL01000014.1 GCF_002895525.1 Petrotoga olearia DSM 13574 | reverse complement strand
CACTCATAGGAGGTAAGGGCAGTCTGAGAAGAAGACGTAGATAGGCCGCAGGTGTAAGTACTGAGAAGTATTGAGCCGAGCGGTACTAATAGCCCGAGGCTTTGGACGAAACTCTATGCACTTGTGAATGAGTAATAGGGGGTGAAGATAACGATACGGGAAACACCCAGAACCATACCGAACCTGACGGTTAAGCCGTATCGTTATCTTCACCCCCTATTACTCATTCACAAGTGCATAGAGTTTCGTCCAAAGCCTCGGGCTATTAGTACCGCTCGGCTCAATACTTCTCAGTACTTACACCTGCGGCCTATCTACGTCTTCTTCTCAGACTGCCCTTACCTCCTATGAGTGGGAAGCCTATTGTTTGGGCCCGTTTCCCGCTTAGATGCTTTCAGCGGTTATCGGTTATATGTGTAGCTACTCAGCTCCTGCTATTTGCATAACAGCTGATTCACCAGGGACATACTCACTCCGGTCCTCTCGTACTAGGAGCAACCCCCTTCAAGCTTCCTACCCCCGCAGCAGATAGGGACCGAACTGTCTTACGACGTTCTGAACCCAGCTCACGTACCGCTTTAATGGGCGAACAGCCCAACCCTTGGGACCGGCTTCAGCCCCAGGTTGCGATGAGCCGACATCGAGGTGCCAATCCACGCCGTCGATGTGAACTCTCGGGCGTGATTAGTCTGTTATCCCCGGGGTAACTTTTATCCGTTGATCGACGGCCCTTCCTCTCAGAACCGCCGGGTCACTAAGTCCAGGTTTCCCTCCTGTTCGACTCGTCAGTCTCTCAGTTAGGCAGGCTTTTGCCTTTGCACTCTTCAGTGGATTCCCAACCCACTTGAGCCTACCTTCGAACACCTCCGTTACCTTTTAGGAGGCAACCGCCCCAGTTAAACTGCCCTCCTAACACTGTCCAGGTCAAGCTCTTCACTTTCTCCCGTTAGTAACCCATCGTTGTAAGGGCGGTATCCCACTGCCGGCTCCAGCTGCCCTGGCGAGCAGCTTTCTTCGCCTCCCGCCTATCCTGTACATACAACGATAAGTTACAATGTCAGGTTACAGTAAAACTCCACGGGGTCTTTCCGTCTAGCTGCGGGTCCTCGGCGTCTTCACCGAGCTTGTAATTTCACCGGATCCTCCGTTAAGACAGCTCCCTAATCGTTACGCCATTCATGCAGGTCGGAACTTACCCGACAAGGAATTTCGCTACCTTAGGACCGTTATAGTTACGGCCGCCGTTTACCGGGGCTTCAGTTCGGAGCTCTCACCCCTCCCCTTAACCTTCCGGCACTGGGCAGGCGTCAGTCCCTATACTTCCACTTCCGTGTTCGCAGAGACCTGTGTTTTTGGTAAACAGTCGCTAGGGACTTGTCACTGCGGCTCTATTAGCATGATTACTCATCCTAATAGTCCACCCCTTCTCCCGAAGTTACGGGGCCTTTTTGCCTAGTTCCTTAACGAAGGTTATTCCGCTCCCCTTTGCCTTCTCAGCTCGTCTACCTGTGTCGGTTTCCAGAACGGGCGGTAAAAGGTTCAACACTACACGAGGCTTTTCTCGACAGTGTGATTATCTACCGTTGGCCTTGCGGCCTCCCCATCACGACTCCTCCTCCACCGGCGGATTTCCCTACCAGCTTCTTCGGCATCGTCGCTTGGAAGATTCGCAACCCTATCTCGGTAGCTTTACCTCCTGTGTCCCCCCTTGCAGCTCCTCTTTTACCGGTACGGGATTCTTTACCCGTTTTCCATCGGCTACCCCTTTCGGGTTCACCTTAGGTCCCGACTTACCCTGGGCGGACGACCCTTCCCCAGGTACCCTTAGACTTTAGGGGTGGGAGATTCTCACTCCCATTTCGTTACTCATGCCTGCATTCTCTCTTGTGCTTCGTCCACATAACCTTTCAGTTATGCTTCTCCCTCGCACATCGCTCCCCTACCTATAGCCTTTCGGCTATACCGTAGCTTCGGTGCGCGGCTTTAGCTCCGTTACATTTTCGGCGCAGTCCTCTTCTACCGGTGAGCTGTTACGCACTCTTTTAAGGATGGCTGCTTCTAAGCCAACCTCCCGGCTGTCTCAAGAGGTCCACTTCCTTTCACACTTAGCCGCTTCTTCGGAACCTTAGCTGTCGGTCTGGGCTCTTTCCCTCTCGACCATGAAGCTTATTCCCCATAGTCTTTCTCCCTGGCTCCCAGTTATGGCATTCGGAGTTTGATTGGTTTCAGAGGTCTACCCCCCTACGCCATTCAGTGCTCTACCTCCATAACTCTTTTTCCAGAGGCCGTGCCTACACACGTTTCGGGGAGAACCAGCTATCCCCAGGTTCGGTTAGCTTTTCACTCCTACCCACATGTCATCCGAGGATTTTTCACTATCCACCAGTTCGGACCTCCACTTGGTTTTACCCAAGCTTCATCCTGCACATGGGTAGCTCACCTGGCTTCGGGTCTATTTCCAGTGACTTGCGCACTTTTCATACTCGGTTTCCCTTCGGCTCCACCTTCCGGCTTAACCTCGCCACCGAAAACAACTCGCAGGCTCATTAATCAAAAGGCACGCGGTCACTTTCGCTCCCGCTTCCTGTAGGCATACGGTTTCAGGTTCTCTTTCACTCCCCTCCCGGGGTCCTTTTCACCTTTCCCTCACGGTACTGTTTCACTATCGCTCAGCTGTCCTCTTT
>NZ_AZRL01000013.1 GCF_002895525.1 Petrotoga olearia DSM 13574 | reverse complement strand
ACTCTCTCAAAAGTAGATAGAGGAGGTAGAAACTATATTCTCCTTAGAAAGGAGGTGATCCAGGCGCACCTTCCGGTACACCTACCTTGTTACGACTTCGCCCCCCTCGCCAAGCCCACCTTCAACAGTACCTACCGTACTGCCTTCAGGTGTTCCCAACTCGGGTGGCGTGACGGGCGGTGTGTACAAGGCCCGGGAACGTATTCACCGCAGTTTGGCTGACCTGCGATTACTAGCGATTCCAGCTTCATGTAGGCGGGTTTCAGCCTACAATCCATATTACGGAGAGTTTTTCCGGATCCGCTCCACCTCACGGCTTCGCTTCCCTTTGTCCTCCCCATTGTAGCACGTGTGTCGCCCAGAGTATAAGGGGCACGCTTATCTGACGTCATCCCCTCCTTCCTCCGCCTCGTCGGCGGCTGTCCAATTAGTGTCCCCAACTTTACTTGCTGGTAACTAATTGTAGGGGTTGCGCTCGTTGTGGGACTTAACCCAACACCTCACGGCACGAGCTGACGACGACCGTGCACCACCTGTGTAACCTCCTACCTTACGGTAGGCCAGTAGATTTCTCTACCTTCAGTTACATGTCAATCCCTGGTAAGGTTCTTCGGTTAGCTTCGAATTAAACCACATGCTCCACCGCTTGTGCGGACCCCCGTCAATTCCTTTGAGTTTCATCCTTGCGGACGTACTCCCCAGGTGGCTCACTTATCGCGTTCGCTTCAGCACAGAGAGTCTTTCGCTCCCTACACCTAGTGAGCATCGTTTACAGCCAGGACTACCCGGGTATCTAATCCGGTTCGCTCCCCTGGCTTTCGGACCTCAGCGTCAGCTGTAGCCCAGTAGACCAACTTCTTCACCGGCGTTCTTACCTGTATCTGCGGATTTCACCCCTACTCAGGTAATTCCGTCTACCTCTGCTACGCCCAAGATAACCAGTTTCATCCGCAAGCCAATCGTTGAGCAACCTTTTCACAGATGACTTGATCATCCGCCTACGTCCCCTTTACACCCAGTGATTCCGGGCAACGCTCGCCCCCTACGTCTTACCGCGGCTGCTGGCACGTAGTTAGCCGGGACTTTTCCTAATCTACCTTCTTCTGTAGTGTGTCCACTACCCTCTTATTCGATTAGTTCAGAAGTTTACATCCCGAAGGACTTCTTCCTTCACGCGGCGTCGCTGGATCAGGCTTTCGCCCATTGTCCAATATTCCCCACTGCTGCCTCCCGTAGGAGTAGGGCCCGTGTCTCAGTGCCCTTGTGACCGTACATGCTCTCACACCGGTTATCCGTCATCGGCTTGGTAAGCCTTTACCTCACCAACTACCTGATGGATAGTAGGTCCATCCCAAGGCTGTCTCCCACTTTCCCCTCTCGGGCTTATCAGAGTTTACCTAC
>NZ_AZRL01000011.1 GCF_002895525.1 Petrotoga olearia DSM 13574 | reverse complement strand
TACACTTTTCATTTAGTAAGTGCAGGAACGCGCATCATCTTCTAAAAAGTTTCTTTTCCCATAAGTAGTATCTGCAAAAAGTAAAAAATAAAATTTTGATTTTCGCTATATAGGAATTAAAAATATTTTTTTATTTTTATATTTTATATATTTATATATATTATATAAAACCTTATAGGCTGTCCCAAAAATTGACCCACTACTGGGTCAAAATTTGACCCAAAACTGTCCCATTTTTTGACCCACCTGGATCAAAAAATGATCCAGTTAAATTGTAAGCTAATTTAAAAATAAAAATAAAATTTACTTAAATGTAAAAACTTTTGCAGATATTATTAGTGGAGGTGAGAAAAATGGAGTGGATTACAAAACTAAAAATATTTCTGCTGATTTTGTATTGTTCAACTTAATTAGAACATATGTTTTTTAAGAAAGATAAATAGTGTGTTAATCGATAAATATGAAAAAACTAAGCGTCCTTTATCAATTCAGTGAGTCCTACGGCATCTTCAAGAGCAGAAGCTATATCACGAGGGGCAGCTGCATCACCTATGAGATAAAGTTCGGGTACCTTTCCTTTAAGAGAATCGTAGAGGCTGTTATTTGGTTCCTTTATTCCTGTAACTACTACAGAATCTATTCCATTTAATTTTTCTACAGTGTTGAGATATATATTAAGTAGAGTTGCTTCTCCATCTTTAAAATCCATCAACACTTTCATTGGATGAAGTATGAGGTTTTCCTTTCCAGCGAGTCGTTTGAAGTTATCCAACAAAATCGGAGGGGTGATATTTTGACCATTGAAAAAACTCGGTGTTAACCAGTGAACTATTTTGTTAGCTTTAACAAACAGTTCTACAATGCCAGAACCTTCGGTAGTTGAGTCATTGTCGACAACAAGTATATTATTCCCTTTTACATTTTCATTAAGTGCTTCAATGGTGCTGTAGTAATTGGGATTTGCCGAAATCAGAGTCGAACCTGTAGCAATAATTACTATATCCGGCTTTTCCTTTAATACCGCTTCGACATCAGCCTTTGAATTCAACCTTGCATCAACATTATCAAGTATATCCAACATATACATAAGATATCGGCTTACACCTGCTACTCCACGTCTTCCGGGGATTCTTCTTTCCCAGCGAACCCTTCCTCCAAGCTCGGGATCTTTTTCAAATAACACAACTTGATTGCCTCTTCTGGCATATATTTCTGCTGCCTTCATTCCTGATGGACCTCCACCCACCACAACAATCTTTTTTGGTTTTGAGGTCTTTTTGTAAAGGACATCCTCTCCATATTTCTTTTCATGACCAGACGTAGGGTTTTGGACACAGCTTATGGGCAGGTTTTCTAACAATCTACCCATGCACTTTTGGTTACAGCCGATGCAACCTCTTATTTCGTAGGGCTTTCCTGCCTCAGCTTTCTTTGCCCAATAAGGGTCAGCTATTTGGGCCCTGGCCATACCTACCATATCCAAATAGCCCTTTTCCAGTGCACCTTCAGCAGTAGCTGGCCACACGATTCGGCCATTACCAATTACGATTTTACCTGTTGCCTGCTTTATCCTCGCTACATCTTTCAAAAGGAACCCTTGAGGGATATTCATGGATGGCACAAGCATATCTATGCTTTCCCATGTACCTGTATCGGTGCTTATATAGTCTGCAACAGTGGTAAACATCTTTGCATATTCAACAGCCTCATCTACACCATAATCTCCAGGCATATACCTGTTTATACCAAGCCTTACGCCCAACGGTATTTGACCAATTTTCACCCTAATAGCACTTAGAATTTCTACAATTATTCTTCCTCTGTTTTCTATGCTGACTCCATATTCATCTGTTCTCTTATTTTTAAGAAGAGACACAAATTGCCCTAATATACCATCATGAGCAACCTTGATCTCTACACCATCAAAACCTGCTTCCATAAGTATTTCAGCACATAATGCAAATGACTCCACTAATTCCTTTATTTCTTCCAAGGTCATTTCTTTAGGCATTTCACCTACAGTCATATCAGGTATCGCAGACGGTGCCCACGTAGGATGAAATGTCTCTACACTCTTTGTCTGATTGCCCATATGCGAAAGCTGTATAAATGTCTTTGCACCATGAAAATGTACTGCATCGACTATTTTCTTGAACTTTGGGATATTTTCCCTGTTGTATCCTATGCCCAAACCTGGAAATACACCGGTAGGATGAACAATCCTACTAGGGACAATTATAAGGCCCGCACCGCCCTTTGCTCTTTCTTCGTAATAATACATTTCTCTTTCAGTAGGAGCATAGTCCTGGTCCACGTAAACTGTGGCATGAGGTAAAAAAACAACCCTGTTTTTTATTTCCACACCATTTATATTGATAGGTGTGAATAACTTTGGAAACATAACTTTGTTATCCATATAGAAGCCTCCTTAGGGTTTGGTTAAATAAATTTAAATACATGTTCGATATGATGTGTGATTATCGCTACTTGTTAATAACCTAGCTTTTACAGGTTCCTTTACTTATATGTAGATGAAAAGTTATCTTATATTTAAATTATAGCACATCATGTTAAAGTTTATATATTTTGCCATTCCTTAAAAAAAGAATGAAAGAAATTTTAAGTAAAGATCATTTAAAAGAATTTCATAGGAAGATATCATTTATTCCTTTCATGAAAGTTTGATTAAAAATTGGGAGCCACTAGAAGGGCGATCCGGAAGAGTTGATAAAACCATGCTTTCATTCTCACTAAATCATTACACCTTTAAAACAAAAATTTAAAATGTCTCCTATTTGAAGATCTTGTTTATCTTTCATTATTTTTATTCATCCCCAACCTTTAAAATTTCTCAACCAATTCATTCCCCTTGGTCTTAATTGTTTCAAAACAAAAAAGAAAAATCCTTCACATGTGAGGGATTATTTTTTTGCTTTCTTTCATTCATAAAATTATGATTTAAAGGTTAGAGAACACTACTTGGAAACTTAGAAATAAAATTGTTTCCATTGCTCTACCCCACCCTCCATTCCTCATAGGTAGAGTAAAAAGGTTATAAGGTAATGGTTTTCAAAAGAATTCAGCTAGAAGTTTTCATTTCTTTCTTTTATTAAGGTTTGTTTAAAAATCAGAAAGCATTTTATGGAAGTTTATAAAGCTGGAATACTAGCTCGTTTTTAATCTTACTATATCTTGCATTATTAAGGGCAAAAGAAATTAAAAAATCTCCCCCTAAGTTACCAGGCCATGTTTTCTTTACTGGGTTTCATTCATAAAAGTTTAGTTAAAAATTTAAGGTTTAACATGTCGAAGCCTAAAGATTCTATTATTTCCATTCCTTCCCAGCCTTCAATTCATCAAAATCCTTTTAAAGCGAGAACATACTGCATCGAAGCTTTGAAGCAATCTCGTTTCCATTCCCCTCCCCTACCTCCATTCCTCATAGGTAGGATAAAAAGTATACTTCTTCATGCCCTTCAGTTGCTATGTCTTCAGCGTTTCCATTCCTCCACCCACACTCCATTCCTCATAGGTAGGATAAAAAGACGTACTACAAATATCGAGGTGAGTTAAAACGTCGATGTTTCCATTCCTCCACCTACCCTCCATTCCTTATAGGTAGGATAAAAAGCGACTTGGCTGAACTTGTTGACAGCATTCTAGAAAAGGTTTCCATTCCTCATAGGTAGGATAAAAAGTTTTGAGAAGAGTTATAATAAATTTAAAGATAGAATGTTTCCATTCTTCATAGGTAGGATAAAAAGAATTACTGGAAATGTAGCTGTATGGCTAAAAGACAAGTTTCCATTCCTTATAGGTAGGATAAAAAGGCATAAGATACTTATAAATACTATATCATAAAAAATTACGATTGTCAAGCAAAACTTTGAGAATTTGTTAAGATTCAATTCAAAAGCGCATGTAATAGGGCTTGTGACTTTTTTCGCTTGTCTGTCGATCCCCCGGGTTTTTTACCCTATTGGAGGTCGACAGACGGTTTTTTTCATCATTTTCTTTTCTACGTTATTATTAGGTTAACTTGTTAACATTATTTTATATTAAGTCGGTTCAACTTATCTAAACTGTGAACAAAAAAAATAATAAAACCAAAAAAACCGCCATGAAGGCGGGCTATAAAGTTATTGCAACAATGGGATTGCCTCTGTCGACATAACCATAAGTTGTAACAAAAGGAACAATAACGCTTGTTCCATCAATTTTTAATAAAGCTATATCACCTATTTCAAAACCAAATTCTAGTATTGTTTCTTATTGTATATTATTTAAGAACACTTTGACCATCCACATGTTGTACAGGTGACACAGCCTGATTCGTTTATCAGGGTATTTTTAGATAGACAGCTTGGACAGTATGCGTTACCTTCTGAGTCTATATAATATCCTTTGTCGTATTTTAAGTCATTGGCGTAGACAAATTTTTCTACTTCTTCTCGGGTTTTAGGTGTGCCCGTTCTTATTACTTCATAATCTTCTATTTGAGTTCCCCATAACTGGTTGAAATCGTTGAGGGCTTTGCTTATTTCTTGCGCTAATTCTTTACAATACGATCCTTTGACTTTTTCTAATTGCTGAACTATTTCATCTGTTGAAACGCCTGCTCTTAAGGCAATTGAGGATAATCTTCCTATAACCTCTGCCGTTTCTGTGCCATCTGATAAAAAGATTTCTACTGCTTCTCCAGCATCATCAAAAGAAACTGTTACGTATACCGTTCCCGTGTCGTGCTTGAACTTTCGTGTGACGCTTCGTAAAGTTTCTTTTCTTGGTCTTGCCCTTAGTTTATGTTTTTCGTCTAGTACAAAGAATGTAACGTTTTTGCCTTGTGCTTCAGATGTTTGTTTTTCTTCTTTGGAAGCGGAGGTTAGAACTTGAGTTTCAAGGCTACCATCTCTGTAAATAGTTAATCCTTTTAAGTTTAATTCTAGTGCTTGTAGATATATGGCTTTAACGTCTTCTATAGTTGAAGATTTAGGCATATTTATAGTTTTGGAACATGATGCGTCAAGATAACTTTGAATTACATGCTGGGCTAATAAATGATCCTTTGGTGGTATGTCCATTGAGGTTACAAATATTTTTTTGATTTCGTCGGGTATATTTTCTATATTTTGAATACTGCCTTTTTCAATGATTTCGGCCTTGAGTTCTTCTGTCATGTTGGTACCTATTTTTTCCATTAATATTGGATTTATATAAGATAGAGGAACTCTGTCTCCTTCTTTGTTGGTCATGTATCTAACATAGGATAGTAAGAAGTTTGGCTCGATTCCACTTGATGTGTCTGCTAAGTTAGATATTGAACCTGTTGGAGCTATGGTATTTGTTTGTACATTTCTTTTGTATTTTGTGGCTTCACCTTGAAAATGCTGGCGTATTTTTTGATTCCATACTTTTAGGTCTTCGTCTATTTCGTCATCCAACATTGGAAATGGTATGAATCCATTGGGATATTTGGACCTTTGAAAGTCTGGGAAATTGCCTCTTTCTTTGGCTAATTCAGTACTTGCAACATGAGAGAAATAAGCTAATTCAGCAATTAATTTAGCCATGAACTTTCTGGTTTGTTCGGAGTTGTATGGTAGCTCTTTTTTGTATAATGCATCGGCTAGTCCCATTATTCCTAATCCGATAAATCTTTGTTTTTTCGATATTTCTTCAATTTCTTTTAGTGGGTAGATGTTTGATTCTATGACGTCATCTAAAAATCTAATAGCCCAATATACTATTTCTTGGAATTCTGAGGCATCTTCCGAATTGGGATTTCCTAAATCAATGTCTTCCACTAGTTTTGCAACGTCTATTGAGCCAAGATTACAACTTCCAAAAGGTGGTAGTGGTTCTTCTCCACATGGGTTTGTGGCGGTGACTGGGGTGTGCTCACTCATTGCGTAGTATTGATTGTGCCTACCCAGAAATAGCATTCCAGGATCTCCCGTTTTCCATGCGTTTTCGACCATTTTGTTCATTAGATCGTTTGCCTTGATAGTCTTTTTTATGGATGATGTTGGGTGTTCCAACGTTAAATCCCCATCTTCTTCCAACATTTTTTTGAATTTTTTTGGATTGTCTATGTTTACTGAAATGTTGAAATAATTCAAAACATTACTACCTTTGTTGTCTTTTTTGGAATTGATAAAGTCAAAGACGTCGGGATGATCATACCTTAATACAGCCATTTGAGCTGCCCGCCTTGCCCCACCTTGTTCTATCGTGGAGGCTGCTGTGTTGAAGACATGCATGAAGCTAATTGGTCCAGAGGATTTTCCTCCTGTACCTGCAATAGAAGAACCTTTTGGGCGTAAAACAGAGAAGTCGTATCCTACTCCTCCACCATATTTCATTATTAGGGCAGCATTTTTTACTGCATCAAATATTGCGTTCATGGAGTCATCCATAGGGATTACAAAACAAGCGGATAACATGTTATGCTTTGTCCTTGAATCGAAAATCGTTTTGTAGTCTTCTAATGTTGTTTCTTCTATATCTTTTTTGAATAACTGTCTGTCCATTGTTTTGCCCGCGTTGAATAAGGTTGGACTGTTTGGTAAGAAAATTCGAGATTTTATTAGTTGGTAAAAATGCTCTTCTGCATTTTTTATTTCTTCTATATCATTGGTATAGTTTACCTCAGCTGCAGCAACATGTCTTGCAATTCTTTTTGCAACTTCGTCCCATGTGCTTTCTAAATAATTACCTTCTCCATCTTTTAAGAAATACCTGTCTCTTAATATAGTTACTGCATTCTGAGATGGTTCTTTTTCTATCCATTTATTTATAACTTGCATTAAAATTACCCCCTTGAGTCTATATATTGTATATTTATATCATAACATTAACAATATATTGAAATCAAGGGGGTAGATAAAAAATTTACATAATCTTATTGAGGATATTTTACAAGGCCCATCAAGTAGTTTTTATGGGGCATAAGGGGATTGTTAGGTGTTACTCTTACATTTATTCCATATTCGCCTCTGTCTTCTATTTTGAATTTTACTGAGTATTGATATGTGTCTTTTTGTACTTCTTTAATGAGTTTCATGTCGTACCGCCTTATATTTACAATCTTACCGTCTTTTAACTTAGCGAATACTACTTCTGGTAAGATTGAGTCTGGGCCGATACCTGGTAAGTATATTTCTGCTTTTACTCCCACTTCTTCTTCTGCATTTTTTACTCCAGTTAGATCCTGGTCAAGTTTAACGTGTATCTTTATAGAATCCCAATTTTCTTTTAATAATTTAACCCAACCGGCAAATTCTTTCGCTAACTTAAAGTCATTATTTGAAAAACGTATGTACTGCTCAAGAGCAGGCATATACAGTTTTTGAGTATATTCTTTGAGCATTCTTGAGGTGTTAAAGAAGGATGTAACGCTTTTAATAGATTCTTTCATCCTTGATATCCATTCTTTTGAAATGTTATCTTCTTCTTTTTCATAGTACATGGGTACTATTTGCTTTTCCAATTGGTTGTATATTGAAACACTGTCTATTTTGTCTTGTAATTTTAAGTCTTCGTAGTCTCTGTTATCTCCTATAGCCCAACCGTTTTTGCCGTTGTATCCTTCAACCCACCAGCCATCTAATACAGAGAAGTTTATAGCACCGTTCATTCCAGCTTTTTCTCCCGATGTTCCTGATGCCTCTCTTGGACGCCTGGGGTTGTTTAGCCAAATGTCCACCCCTGAGACTAAGTGTCTTGCCATGTCCATATCGTAGTTTTCAAGAATTATGACCTTATTTTGAAATTCTGGTTTTCGTGAGTATTCGTATAGCTTTTTTATGAGTTCTTGACCTGGTTTATCTGCTGGGTGAGCTTTACCTGCGAATATTAATTGTACTGGTTTATCTGGATCGTTCAAAATCTTTTTTAGCCTTTCTTCATCGCTGAATATCAAATCTGCTCTTTTATAGGTCGCAAATCTTCTAGCAAAACCTATAGTTAAGGCTTTTTCATCTCCTATTTGGTTTACTTCTTCGAGTTGCTCAACTGTTTCACCATGTCTCATTCTTTGTGCTTTTATGCTATTTCTTATATATTCGATTAATTCTTTTTTTAGTTGTTGGTGTGTTTTCCATAGTTCTGTGTCTGGGATGTTATCGATTTTTTCCCATAGTTCAGGATCGTCTATCTTTGACATCCAGTCTGTTCCTAGGTATTCTTTCAAAAATTCTTGCAATTTTGGATTTAACCAGGTGTTTATATGAACACCATTGGTAACGTAGTTTATAGGTACTTCCAAGGATTCAATACCTGGCCAAACATGGTTCCATAATTTCCTTGATACTTCTCCATGTAACTTTGAAACCCCATTTGATCTTCCAGAGAGTTTTAGGGCTAAAATGGTCATCGAAAATAATTCTTCTGAGCTTTGTCGCTTTTCTAATCCTAAATTTAGAAAATCCTGCCTCGCAGCCCCTAGTTTAGGCCAGAAATCTCCAAAATATTTATCAATTAAGGAAATAGAAAATACATCGTTTCCAGCAGGTACGGGAGTGTGAGTGGTAAAAACATTTCCTGCCCGAACCGCTTCAATAGCTTCCTCAAAAGTTAAGCCGTGTTCTTGAACTAGCTCACGTATTCTTTCAAGACCCAAGAATGCAGCGTGACCTTCATTCATGTGCCAAACAGATGGGTTGTATCCTAATTTCCTTACCGCTTTAACTCCGCCAATTCCTATTAGTATTTCTTGTTTTATACGCATTTCTATGTCTCCACCATACAATGTGGAGGTTATTTCCCTGTCTTCTGGTTCATTTTGCATTAGGTTGGTATCAAGGAGATATAAGTTCACTCTTCCTACCTTTACCTGCCAAACTTTGGCGAAGAGCTTTTTCCCTAACAGGTCTATATCAACGTATATTTCATCTCCGCTGTTATCTTTAGCGGGAGTTATTGGAAAATCCGAAAAATCATAATCTAAATATATACTTTCTTGCCAACCTTCTGAATTAAGTTTCTGGATAAAATAACCCTTTTGATATAGTAAGCCTATTGCTATAAGGGGGATCCCTAAATCACTTGCACTTTTTAGATGATCACCAGCCAATACTCCTAGTCCACCTGAATACATAGGGAAAGACTCGTGAAGGCCATATTCCATACAAAAGTATGCAATTTCTCCTTCTTTAAAAGTACTGTGAGTTTTTCTGAACCATGTGTTGCTACTTTCATTCATATAATCAGAGAATTCTTTCATGACTTCTTGATAGAGTTCATTGAATTTTAAATCTTCAGCAGCGTTGTTTAACTTTTTTTGTTCCACGCGCTTCAAAAAGGTTATAGGATTTCTTTGAGTGGAATGCCAAAGTTCTTTGTCTATGTTTTCAAATAATTGTTGAGCTTTATAATTCCAAGTCCACCACATGTTTTCAGAGAGTTCTTTTATCCCATATATCTTTTCCGGGATTTTTGGAACGACGGTAATTTTACTTATAAAATCCATTTTTTACCCTCCCAATTTAGCTTTTGATAGAATCTTTAAAAATTAGGTAACGCCCCTTTAAAATTAAAATCTTATACGTAAAAATTTTTAATCTTTACAGAAACTAATTATTGTTCTAAAATTCTTAATATTCCGATATCATTATTAGTTCTCCAAATTTATTGGTTGATTTTTCTAAGTAGTATATTTTATTGAACAGTCCATACTTTTTCGAAATAAAATAAATGTAATCTTGAGATTCACCTACCGTGCTTATCAATTTTTTTGATAAATGAAATTCTTGATCGTTACTTTCAATGGTGTAACTGTCCTCACTTTCTTTGATATAATCATAATTTGCTAATTCTGGAACTTGTAAGATTCTTATTTTTATAAGATTTTCAACAAAGGTGAAGACATCATCCACAATTTCTTCGTTTGGTACTATGACAAATTTAAAAATATTTCCATTTTTAAGGATTACAGAATATTCGAGCCCTCTGAAATCGTATGAAGGATAAGAGATCACTATCATATCAGAGTTCTCAAAAAAGAAAAACCTATCATCGAATGTTTGAATATTGAATGTTCCAAACTTCGTTTTTACTGTGTAAGTGTTGGTAATATTACTATTTTCAATAGTTATATTGTAGCCTTTTGGAGTAAACGGCATTTTTTTAATCCGTTCATACCCGGTTTCTTTGATTTTTACATATGGATAGTAATAATGGCTTTCTAAGTTTTCTACATACAAATTCCATAGTATGAAAGTTGCGAAATATATGACTGCCATAGTACCGATTATAATTAGTAAATTTTTTAGGCTGTCGTTGGATTGGTCTTTTTCTTTTTCTTCCATAATTTTTTTTCTCCTGTTTTAATCTTTTTTTAGCGCCCTTTCCCCCGCTCCCCACCCTTGGCCATTAAGGGGTTCCCCCTTAAGATCCCCGAACGCATTTGCTTCGCAAATGAGAATGAGGATGTTACTTCTAAAGCATTATTAAAAAGCTTTTTGCATAAAACAGCAAAAGCTTCGCAAATGAGATTTTGGAAAACATTTCTAAAGCATTGCAAACAAACCATTTTGCAAAGATCAGCAAAAAGCTTTTTGCACAAATCAGCAAAAGGGCTCCGCCCTGTGACCCTTTTAAAAGTAGAGCATTTTTTAGTTAATTGTTAGCATCGTTTTTTTGTAAGCTGCGCTTATTCTTTATTTGCGCCCCTTCGCCCCGCAGCCCGCCCATAAGGAAAAGGAGTCAGCTTTACCTAGTTTCCACCTTTTATGGAAGGAACCTGCGGTTCCTAAACTACCAGGGTATATATTTGTTGGTTATTGGCATCCTTCTGTCTTTTCCAAAACTTCTTTCAGTTAGTTTTATACCTGGAGCAGATTGCCTTCTTTTGTACTCGTTTTTATTGACCATATTTATTACATTTTTCAATAGCCCTTCATCGTATCCTTCTTGGAGTAATTCATCATAAGACATTTCTCTGTCTATATATTTGAATAAAATTTCATCTAGTAAAGAGTATGGGGGTAAGGTATCTTCATCTTTTTGATTTGGTCGAAGTTCTGCTGAAGGAGGCTTTTCTAATATAGACCTTATAATAATTTCTTTTCCGTGCAGTTCATTGTATTTTCTGGCAACGTTGTATAGGTCAGTTTTGTATAAGTCTTTAATGGGAGAGAATCCTCCAGCCATATCTCCATACAAGGTAGCGTATCCTGTTGCTGCCTCGCTTTTGTTACCGCAAGCTAAGGCCAAATATCCAAATTTGTTCGAAAATGCCATTACTAAGTTTCCCCTTATCCTTGCTTGTATATTTTCTTCAGTTTTGTCTTCATCGGTGTTTTTAAAGCTTTCTTTTAAATTTTCAATGTATTTTTCGTATAGATCATTTATAGGTATTATTTTGTAATTAATTTTCAGATTTTTGGATAGTTCTATCGAATCGTCGATACTGCCTTTAGAAGAGTATTGAGAGGGCATTATCAATCCTAATACATTTTCAGGACCAATAGCATCGGCTGCAATAGCTGCTACAAGCGAAGAATCTATTCCTCCACTTAAGCCTAAAACAACTTTTTGGAAACCATTTTTCCAAACGTAATCTTTTATCCCAGTTTTTATGGCTAGATATAATTGCTCATATATGTCAAAAGAGTGAACTTTGGCAGCTTTTATAGCGGTTTTTTCGGTGATCTTTTTTGCTATTTTTATGGTATTTACACTTTCATAATATGTACTTTGATTGTAATGTTTCCTTTTTCCTTCCCTTAAATTGGCTCTAGTGGGTTCTAGGGGGTCTATGTCGATAAAATATAATCCTTCTTCAAAAGAAGGAGCACTTAATTCTATTTCTCCGTATGGGTTAATAACAACACTTCCACCATCAAAAACTAACTCATCTTGCCCACCCACATTATTGCAATAAGCGATCCAGCTTGATAATTCTGATGCTCGAGTTTTGAGCATTTCGAACCTTACTTTATTTCTTCCCTTATAAAAAGGAGATGAAGAAAGATTTAGAATCAAATTGGCACCGTTTTGTGCCAAGGAAACAGCTGGCCCATTGGGAACCCATAGATCTTCACAGATTGTTATTCCTATTTTGATTCGTTCAATTTCCATTAAAAAAGGTACTCTACCGGCAGTAAAATACCTTTTTTCGTCAAAAACTGAGTAATTTGGTAAGAACATCTTTTTATAATTACCGTAGATTTCCCCTTTGTAAATAACAAAAGCGGTGTTGTAAGATTCAACATCCCAATCAACAGCACCTAAAATTATTACTATATCTTTTGATTTGCTAAAATCCTGAATTTCTTCAATACTTCTCAAGGAATCCCTTAGAAATTGGGTTTTTAAGATTAAGTCTTCGGGGGGATAACCATTTAGAGTTAATTCTGGAAAGAGTATTAGATCTGCACCTTTTTCGTTAGCTTTAGAAATGAAATCTTTTATCTTTTCTACATTTCCCTGATAATCTCCAACTGTGGAGTTCATTTGGGCCAAAGATATTCTTATTTTCATATTTGATTTGTGCTTTCAGTTTATTATCTAAAAGCACAGGCCTCCTTTTTAGGTATTGAAGAAAAGACACACCAATATATTTTACCATTCTTGCCATAATAAATCAAATTTTCTATTTATATCGTTAGCTAACCCTTTGTTTTTAATTATTACAACCATTTCGTCGTTTTTCTCTCTTGCCCTATACGTAAGATTGTAGCTTCCTATAATAACCGTATCATCATCGATTGTTATACATTTTGCATGAATATCATTCCTATATTTTATCTTTATGTCTACCATATACTTTAATGGTGAACTGTAGGTTTTATTCCAATCATCGGATAGTATTTCAACCTTTACGTTATTCGAAGAAGCCTTTTCTAATATATGAACGAAGTAGGGATCTGTGAAAGAATACGAGAAAACCTTTATAGAAACTTTGGATCTCTTAATCTCTTTTAAAACTGAGTTAAGGACCTCTTTTGATGGTCCGGTTACTATTTTTACTTTCCCAAATTCGGCGGCATTTAGACGCTCATTGATTACTTTTTTGGAATCTCCAAATAAACCACTTTGAAAGTTCTCATATTCGTCAAGAAAAACTTTTACAATCTTTTCGTCTTCGGTGTAAATAAAGATGTTCAAGTCTGATAATAAACCGCTTCTAGTGAAATTCCCCGTTCCAAATAATACCGCTTTGTCATCGAAGATCATATACTTTTGATGTAGGTAACCGTCAAGGCTTTTATCGTATTTGATGTTTAAATTTAAATCTCCAGAGTATCCGCCATCTTTTTCTAAAAATATTTGATGGTTTATAGCTGATATATTTTTAGAAATTGTATCATCCATACTAAAAGATACTACTTTTACGGAAGTACTTATATTTAGTTTTTGATTTATAAAGTGTACCAACTCACCGCCAGAAAAAAAAAGATCGTAGGAAAAAAGTGAAATAAAAGAAAATAGAAATAATGCTGTTAAAGTAAGCTTTTTTCTCAATTTTGTTAAACCTCCATCCTGTGAACTTTTGAAAATTAGTTTTGAGGTTTTATTATAAGAATACTTTCTAAAATTTACTTTTAGCTCCCCTTCGCCCAGCAGCCCGCCCATCTAAGGAAGGAACCTGCAGTACCCTTCGCCCCGCTCCCCACGCATAAGGAAAAAGTTTTTTGTTCTTTTTCCTAGCGGCCCACCCATTGGATAAAGGAGCTTTGTTCTTTTGCCCGCTACCCACACATAGGAAAACAAAATGAAATCGTTAGAATTATAGCATATTTTCGAATTTTGCTTCTAAACCGTTGAAAAAAATTTATTAGAAGTATGGTAAAATAAAATATACGGTATTACAAATTACAGAGTATTGGAGGTAGCTTAAATGAAGGTGCTATTTCTAAACCCTCAAGGAAACTTTGACAAAAATGATTCTCATTTAACTGAGCATCCGGATTTTGGAGGTCAATTGATCTACGTTAAAGAAGTATCAAAAGAACTGGCTAATTTTAACGTTTCTGTGGATATAGTTACTAGACAGATAATTGATCCTGACTGGCCAGAGTTTTCTAAAAAATTGGATTATTTCGATACAAATAAAAATCCAACTATTGTGAGAATACCTTTTGGTGGCGAAAAATTTTTAAATAAAGAACAATTATGGCCTTATTTAAATGAATACGTTGATAATATTATTTCATTTTATAAAGACCAAAAGATAGATTTCATAACCACTCATTACGCAGATGGAGGTTATTCTGGAGTTCTTTTAAAATCAAAGTTGGGTTTGAATTTTTCGTTTACGGGGCATTCTTTAGGTGCCCAAAAAATGGATAAATTGAACGTTTTTCATGAGAATTTCGAAGATCTCGATAAAGAGTATCATTTTTCGCAAAGAATAATGGCTGAAAGGTTGTCCATGAAGTATGCTTCGAAAATTATTGTCTCTACCTCAATGGAAAGATACGAGCAGTATTCTCATCCTTTGTATGCCGATGTTTCTGAAGTTGAAAACGACCGTAAATACAAAGTGATTCCTCCAGGAGTTAACACTGAGATATTTAACGATGATTTGACTGATCTCGATCAAGAGACTGTTGCTCAAATTGAAAAAAAATTAAACAAGCAGCAAAAACCTTTTATCATCCTTTCCAGCCGTTTAGATGTTAAAAAGAACCACCTTTCTGTTGTGAAAGCTTACGCAAATTCAAAGGTTCTTCAAGATACCGCAAATCTAGGTATATTTTTAAGAGGCATTCCTGATCCTTTCACTGATATACACAAATTGTCGGAAAAAGAAAGATCTATTTTATCCCCGATTTTGGAAGAAATTGAAAAAGCAGATATAAAAGATAAGGTATATTTTTTTGATTTAAAGTCTCAAAAAGCGTTAGCTACAGCTTACAAATTTTTTTCAAAATTGAAATCGGTCTTTGTTTTGCCTTCTTTTTATGAACCCTTTGGTTTAGCACCTATAGAAGCAGGCGCTTGTGGCCTTGCTATTGTTGCAACAAAGAACGGTGGTCCAAGTGAAATATTTTCAGATGGGTCAGGTGTGTTAATTGATCCTGAAGACACGGAAGATATCCTTGACGGTCTAATAAAAGGTTTGAATAATTATGATTATTATTCAAAAAAGGTCAAAAAAAGAGTTTTAGAAAATTATACTTGGAAAAGCACTGCTAGAGGATATTTAGAGGTTATTGAGGAAGGAATCAAACTTCCCAAAGAAAGCATAGAAAAAGTGCCTTCTTTAGACGCTAAAGAAATTATAATTGATTATTTGAGAAATAAAAAAAATTAAAATTATGGTATAATTTTGATGATAGAAGAAAAGAGTGCCCATTTTAAGGTTGGTGTGGTGAATGCTGCTTTCTTTGTCTATAAAAAATTTTGGTCTTTTTAAAAGCGCTAACGTGGATTTTAATGATAATTTCTGCGTTATCACTGGTGAGTCAGGAACAGGAAAATCAATGTTTCTAAATGCTTTAAATCTTTTTTTAATTGGAAACATTCCTCAAAATCTGAAGAACTCTGAAGGTTCTGTCTCAGCTTATTTTACTGTTAATGAGTTTATAAAAGATATGTTGAGGGAACATGTCCCTTTTGATGGTGATGATTTGATTTTATCTGTAAATTTCACCCCTAAAAAGACTCTTTTCAGAATTAACGATACAATAGTTCCTAAAAACTTCGTTCAAGACATTTCGAAGTATCTGTTAGAAATACATTCTCAAGAATCTAACATTGCTTTGAGAGACGAGAATTATCAGAACTCTTTGATCTTTAAGATTTTGAGAGATAAATTCCCCGAGTATTTTTCTGATTACGATATAGGATACCAAGAATACTTGAACTTGAAAAGAAAGTTAGAAAACCTTCCAACCAATAAAACTGAAATCTTTAGAAATATAGATATTTTAAACTACCAGATCCAGGAAATAGAAGAAGCGAACCTTCAACCTAATGAAGATGATGAACTTTCGGATCGCTTCAAAACTCTAAACAATATAGAAGAAATCAGAGAACGATTGATAGAGTCTTTAAACATACTAAAAGATAGAGATGAACAAAGTATTGATGAGGAAATTGGTTATATAATTTACAATTTGTCCAAGTTAGACGATTTTGGATTCAAGGAAGAACATTCTTTTGCTTTAACTATCCAAGAACAGATAGATGAATTATACACACTTTTAGAAAATAAATTATCTGAATTAGACAGCGATCCAGAAGAATTGGAAAGAGTTAGCATCAGACTGAACAAAATCATCGAGCTGAAAAGAAAATATGGTCCATCCCTTGATGATGTTTTAGAAAATCTTAACAAGTTCAAAATTCAAAAAAGTGAGTTAGAAGAAATCAAAAACGATTTTCATGAATTGGAACCAAGGTTGTATAAATTAAGAGACGAATTATTGGGCCTCAGTGATAAAATAATAGAGAAGGTTAATCCCTTTCTAAAAGATTTAAAATTACACATTGAAAATAATCTCAAGGATTTAAATATGGAGAACAGTAAGATAGATTGGAAGATAGAGAAGCTAAAAGAGCCAAGAAAAGATGCCGCACATAAGATTACTTTCTTATTAAAAACAAATCCAAAAAGTGATTTTATGCCTTTAGCCGAAATAGCTTCCGGTGGTGAATTATCTAGAATAATATTAGCCGTTGAGGTTGTGCTGGGAAAACATCATGCAATAGATACGATGGTTTTTGATGAGATCGATTCCGGAGTTGGCCCAAGAATGGCTGATGTTGTAGGAAATAAGCTCAATGAATTATCAAAAGACAAACAAATTATTGTAATTACTCATATGCCGCAAGTTGCAAATTTTGCCACTGAACATTTTAAAATTGTAAAAACGTTGAACGAAGATACTACTTCAACGATTGTAAAATTATCTGAAAATGAAAGATTAGAAGAAATAAAAGAAATGTACGGAAACATTGTTTATTGAAAAGGATGTGCAAAAGATGTACAGTCGTGAAGATCTGATAAAAAAGATAGTAGATGAAAAAGGGCTTCAAGCTATACCTAATTTAATAGAGCTATTAGATGACGAAGATTACGAAGTTCGAGAATTAGCAAGAGATGCATTGAGTGTTATGGCACCGGAAGGAAAAGAATACCTATTACAAGAATTCAAAAGGAGGTTCAATCTCAACCTTCAAGACGATACAGTTTTGTTGTATCTGGCTGAACTTTTGTCTGACTTGAACTGTCATGAAATAGTGGAAAATCTTAAGATGATGTTCAATAAATTTTCCGATGAGAGAGCTTTCCCTTTGATCTTAGAGAATTTATTAAAGATTACAAAAGATGAATCTTATCTAGACATATTGAAAACTTATATCGATAGCGACGAAGGCGAAATAGAAGAAATAAGTGTAATGGCCATTACCGAGTTACCAAGCAGAAAAACTTTAGATATACTTTTAGAAAAATATTATAAAACTACCAACAATTCTTTAAAAGTACTTATATTAGATTCTATAACAAAAATCTTGTCTAAGAACTTTGATTTAGTTCCATACCTACAAGAACGTGACCCTGAAATATCTGAAAAACTGCAATGGCATCTCAAGGGTTCTTGATTTTTAACTGAAAATTTGATATAATATAAACGTATCCCAGTAAAAAGAATTCCCCCCGAACGGGGTCAAGGAATAAAGTATGGGGACGATTGGGTTCGACGGGAATAGGTTGAAGTCGGGAAGCGAGTCGAGGAGCCTGAAACCTCGTAAAAAACGAAAAAATTTGAAATGCCGAAGAACCAGAATTAGCATTAGCTGCTGCGTAGACGGCGGCTCGTCTCTCCTCAAGTTTTCTTGGAACCTTACTTGAGGAATGAGGCGTCAGAAAAAGGTTCCACTTCTAAAATCTCTTACCCGGATTTTAGAAGTATCAATGGGTAATAGGAAGTTGTGACTCGGTCCGCAAAGTCACAATTTCCGAAAACTGATTGCGGACTGCGCTCGGAGAAGCCGACTTCACCTATTTTCGGACGCGGGTTCGATTCCCGCCGTCTCCACCATTTTTTAGGATGTAAGCTAAATATTTCACATACATACTATATACAATATACAGGGGTGGGGAGCAGTCACGGTACTGCTACCCCTTTTTTTCTATGCAGGATGATGGACACAGTGGCGATCAAACGAGTTTTAGAATATTTAAATTCCATATATACTAAAGTCGACACTTTAGAAATATAAAGATTTTCAAAAATAAGATTTTGTTTTTAAATGGGTTACAGGGTGATAAGTATTTTTAAATCTGCTTTCAAAGTTTTTAAAGACACTAAATCTAAAAAATTGAGGAGGATAATTAAGTGTTTTGGATAAGAGATAAAGAGAATCAAAAACCATTCATAAAAGAAGATGAAATATTTAACCTTTTGGAAGAAACAAAATCCCCAAGTAAATTAAAAGTCAGAGATATTATTCAAAAATCTTTATCAAAAGAAAGGTTGAATCCAGACGAAGTAGCAACACTTTTAAACGTTGAAGATGATGATACGTTAGAAGAGATTTTTGAAGGAGCAAGAACATTAAAAAGAAATGTATATGGGAATAGAATTGTCTTTTTTGCTCCTCTTTATATTGGAAACAAATGTATAAACAATTGTGAGTACTGTGGTTTTAGATCAAGCAACACGGAAATTTATAGAAACTCTCTTAGTTTTGAACAATTAGAGAAAGAGGTGAAAGTGCTTGAAGACAAAGGCCATAAAAGATTAATATTAGTTTATGGCGAACATCCTGATTACGATGCAGATTTCATAGCCAAAACCGTTGAAACGGTATACAAAACAAAAAATAGAAATGGAGAAATCAGAAGGGTTAATATAAATGCTGCTCCACAGACAATTAATGATTACAAAAAAATAAAAGAAGTTGGAATAGGAACATTTCAAATTTTTCAAGAAACTTATCATTTTGATACTTACAAGAAAGTTCATCCAAAAGGGCCTAAATCTAGTTATATATGGAGGTTATATGGATTAGACAGAGCTGTAGTTGCTGGGATTGACGATGTTGGGATCGGTGCTTTATTTGGACTTTACGATTATAAATTCGAGGTCATGGGCCTTTTATACCATACAATACATCTTGAAGAACGCTTTGGATTTGGTCCTCATACAATCTCATTTCCACGAATAGAACCAGCTCTAAACACCCCTTTATCTGAGCAACCTCCATACCTTGTGAATGATAATGAGTTCAAAAAGATAGTGGCAATTTTAAGATTAGCTGTACCCTACACGGGATTAATTTTAACTGCCAGAGAACCTTCCCATATAAGAAACGAAGTTTTAAAGTTAGGAGTTTCACAAATCGATGCTGGTTCTAATATTGGAATTGGAGCATATTCAACAGAAGATCAACAAGCTTATAAGAAAAGTCAATTCACCTTGGGTGACCAAAGGAGTTTAGACGCTGTAATAAACGAATTAGCAATCGAAGGTTATCTTCCTTCATTTTGTACCGCATGCTATCGTATGGGGAGAACTGGCGAGCACTTCATGGAGTTCGCAATACCTGGATTTGTGAAGAGGTTTTGCACTCCCAACGCCATTTTAACTCTTTTAGAGTATGCCCAGGATTATGCCCCAGAAAATACTAGGATATCTATCGAAAAGAGGATCGAAGAAGAGTTAAAGGTTATGAAAGAAGGTCCTTTAAAAGAGAAATTATTAGAAAGAATGGATCTTGTTAAGGCCGGAAGAAGAGATCTATACTTTTAATGCAAAGGGATGTATTATATGAAATTACAAAACGAAGAAATTTTAAAAAGATTACAGAGCAAAGCCCCACATTCCACCTCTCAATGGGATGATTATTCTAATTTTTCTGAAAAAGTTCAAAATATCGTGAATTATTTTATATCTAATGAAACCATAGAAAAAGAACACATTATACAAATCTTGTCTTTAAAAAAAGAAGATAAAGATCGAGATGATCTTTTCAATGTAGCAAATCTGATCAGAAAAACGTATACAGGAGACTATATAAACATAAAAGGAGTTATCGAGTTTTCAAATTATTGTAAGAAAAACTGTTACTATTGTGGATTGAGAGCTAAAAATCCATCTGTACAAAGGTATCGGATGAGTCCCAAAGAAATAATAGAAGTTGCAAATCAAGCAGCGATACTTGGTTTAGATACGATTATTCTTCAAAGTGGTGAAGACGATAGATACACAGATGATGATTTAATCTACATCATAAGAGAAATAAGAAAAAACACAAGTTTACCCGTATCTTTATCAATTGGTGAAAGAAGTTTTTCATCATATAGAAAATTTAGAAAAGCAGGCGCAGTAAGGGTACTTCTAAAACACGAAACCATTAACAAAAATATTTTTAAAAATATCCATCCTGAAAAGAGCTATGATAATAGAATAGAACTATTAAGGTATATGAATAGTCTAGGTTACGTGACTGGTTCGGGGAATATTATAGGTTTACCTGGACAAACATTAGAAGATATAGCTGATGATATTCTTTTTATGAGAAATGAAAATATTAGGATGATAGGTATGGGGCCATTTATCCCCACAGAAAACACACCGTTAAAAAATCATCCTCGTGGGAGTGGTGAATTAACTTTAAACGCCTACTGTGCCACAAGATTTTGCGTGCCAAGAGCACAAATGCCTACTACTACTGCATTAGGAACGATTTCTCCCGATTTGCAATACCAAGGTTTTTTTGCGGGGTGCAACGTTATTATGGTTAACATTACTCCAGAAGTGTATAGAAAAAATTACAACATCTACGATAATAAGATAAAAGTAGAGTTTTATGAGACATATGAAAAAATCAAACAATTAGGCTTCTCACCTTCCAAAATAACCCAAAAACGAATGGAGGATAGAAAGAATGCCAGCAACATCAGGTTATAGAACTTACATAGCTATCGCTGGAAGAAGAAACGTTGGAAAATCCTCTTTGATAAACGCAATAGTTAATCAAGAAATAGCTCTTGTTTCTAACGTTGCTGGGACAACTACCGATCCAGTATATAAAAGTATGGAATTACAACCTATAGGCCCCGTTACTTTAATTGATACCCCGGGTATTGACGATGAGGGTGAACTTGGGGAAAAAAGAATTGAAAGGGCTAAAAGAGCTTTTTACAAAGCTGATATTGGAGTTTTAGTAGTTGATTCTGAACCCAACGGGTTTGAACACTCTATTTGCGATCTCTTTGAAAAGATGAATATCCCATTCATAATCGTATTGAATAAAATAGATCAACTTAACAACGTATCTAATTTAAAACAATTATATATTAATTCTTTTGGAAGACCTGTTTTAGAAGTTTCTTGCAAAGAAAAAATCAATATAGAAAGAGTAAAAGAAGCTTTGGCTGAGTTAAAACCAAAGGAAGAAGAAATTCCTTTGCTTCCACAATTTATTAAAAGCAACGATATCGTCTTACTTGTCGTCCCGGTGGACACAGGAGCACCAAAAGGTCGATTGATAATGCCTCAGGTAGCAACTATAAGAGAAGCAATAGATAGAAAGGCTTTTCCAATTGTGACTTCTGTTGAAGGAATAAGCGAAATAATTAGTAAGTTGAAAGAAAAACCTAAGTTGGTTATCACCGATTCTCAAGCAATTGGGAGGGTTTCTGAATTAGTCCCTGAGGATATAAATTTAACTACATTTTCAATATTAGAGGCACATCATAAAGGGGATATCAGTATCTTAACTAAGGATATAGACGTAATTAATAATTTAGAAAATGGCGATACCATTCTTATAATGGAAGGTTGTTCTCATCGTCCGTTAAACGAAGATATTGGAAGAGTCAAAATTCCAAAATGGCTCGAAAAATATACCGAAAAATCTTTGAATTTTAAGTTTATTGCAGGTAAAGAATTCCCCGACATAGAAGATGTAAAGAACGTAAAATTAGTCGTACATTGTGGTGGATGTACTCTTACAAGAAGAATGATGCTAAGAAGAATAAATTCAATCAATAGGTTGGGAGTTCCTGTCGTTAATTACGGGGTGCTAATATCTTTTCTCCACGGATCCTTAAATAGAACTTTAGAACCTCTTTCATTATAAACAATTTTTATTGAGGCTCCTGATTTTAGTTTAGGGAGCCTTTCTTTTTTCCTTAAACACTTGATTTTTCACGGTTTTATAAAAGAACTGTAATGAAATTTAGCTTTTTTGTATAAAGAAGAGAGTATTATAATATTTGTAAGCCACCAATTTAAAGGTTAAGAGAAGAAAGGCGGCGAAATAGTATGTACAAGGAAAATCAAAGTGTTTACCGTGAAGATGATTATCTCAAATTCAAATACTCTTCTCAAATTGATTTTATTAGATCTCTAAAAAATGCTAACGACGAGGAAAGTATTAGAAAGTTAGCGTTAGCGAAAGAAGACTATTTTTTTAATAATAAGAAAAGTACAAAACGTTAGAATGGAAAAAGATATTATAATCGAAATTAAAGATCTATCAGTATATATCAACAATCAAAAACTATTGAATAACATTAATTTAGAAATATCAAAAAATGAAATCCTTTTAATTTATGGACCTAGAAATGCTGGGAAATCTTTGTTAGCAAGGTCTATTGTTGCGTTGAATGAAGAACTCTTCAAAGGTATTAAAACCTCCGGACAAATTTTATTTTTAGATGAGGATATTAATAGTATAGAAAAAAGATATTTGCGATCCGAGATCGCTTATTCAGAGCCTACTTTTGTAGAAAATATCAATTTTTTAACTTTAAGTGAAGTTTTTAACCTTGCTTTAGGAATAAAGCCTTCTGAAATATCTCAAGAACAATTCTTGCTTCTTGAAAAACTCAATATTGCACATATTTTTTCTAATCATTCGTCCTTAAAAAGTTATGAGGATTTTGATAACTGGACCATTGGAGATAAGATTTCTTTTATAATTTTTCTAAGTTTAGCTAGAAATCCACAAGTGTTTATATTTGATTCTATTCTAGACCATTTGGACGATTTCATGCACAAAGATATTAAAGATTTTCTTTTTGATATAAAAGAGGATCGGTCATTGATTATTTCCACAAGAAATCTCTCTTTGTTTTCTGATATCGCTGAAAAAATTGTTTTTTTGAATAAAGGTGAGATTGTTTACAAAGGAAGCATTGAGAATTTCATATTAAATTTTCCCAGTTAGTTAGCTCTTAATTCTCATTAGTATAGATTACAACCTCATTTTTTGCAATTTCAACGTTGAAATTTCCAAAATCGTAGTTCTGTTGAGGTTCGTAAGAAGGTAAATCTAAAAACATATTGTATACATTTCCTTCTTTAAATATCCCTCCAGCAAATTCAATCCTATAACTTTCTAATTTGAAGGTTTTTAACTGAATGTATTCATCTGTAACCAAGATAGATAAAGGAGATCTTTCAAAGTCTCGATTTATATTTTTTTTACCCAAAGTGACAAATTGACCTGAACTAGAAATCAAGTAAACCGTATTATCTTTTTCGTAAGCAAAAACGATTTCTCCGTCGATATGGAATGTCTTACTTTTCTCTTCGATATCACCATAATCACAATAAAATCGGGACTTCGTAACGACAGGTTCTCCTTTTTTTGGCAACCAAACGGATAATGGCTCTCCGTAAAAGAAAACTCCGCTTTCAATTTCAAATACTTTATCTATCTTAGTTTCAACTTTTTCATATATCTGTTGTTTTTTCAGATCCAATGTATACTTTTCACCTTCATAATTAGTTAAGTCTATTTCTGTTTTTTTCAATCCATCCGTTAATGTAATTTTTGAAGGTGGTACCTGGATAGTAATTGGGGTCTTAATTTTGAGATTGTTTAAAGTAACTTCTTTGCTGTATCCTGTAATCTCTAGTTCTATCCATTTTGAAGGTACTCTCGTAATTACTTCACCAATAGGAGGAGAAAATTGATGCTCAAAAATAAAACCATTGACATCTAGAACTATATTCATATTTTTATCCCAACTTAGAAATGCAGATGTTTTGGTTCCATTATCTGTAACAATATGAGAGTTTTCTGCTATAACAAAAACGCTTCTAGGAAGTTCATTAAGTATTTCATGAAACACACTATCCAACTTTTCCAACGATGTTGAAAGGGTTTTATTGCTATAATTTATATAGAATAGATCGTTAATATAATCTATTTTCATAATTTGAGAGTTTTCACCAGGCGGAATGGAGATATCAGCATATTTGTAAAGATTCAATAAAACCTCAGAGAAATATTTAGAGGGCCCATTGTACACTAATCCAATTTCCACTTTTGCTAAGGTTAAATTACTAATCAAAATAAAGCAGAGTAAAAATACAACCCTTGTGGGGGTGCTGATGCAGGAGCCGAAGCTCTTTTCTTTGCTTCTAAAATTTCTTCTATTTTTTCTACTTCCCATACATCTGTACCTACCTTTACCAATGCGCCAACTATATTTCTAACCATTCTTTTTAAAAAAGACTTACCCTCAACTCTTATTAAAATTAGATCTTTTCGTAACTGTATTATTCTCACCCTATAAATTGTTCTTATGGGATTCCTTTCATCGTTACCCGTTTTAAAGCTTGTAAAGTCATGTTCTCCTTCAAAATATTTCGCTGCTTGCCTCATCTTTTCTAAATTTAACGTGAGTGGGACCCACCAAACCCTGTTTCTTAAAAATATATTGGGATCTTCATTTATATAAATAAAATAGTGATATATTCTTTTTTTTGCTTCAGCCCTTGGATTAAACCCTTCTTTTACTTCTTTTACTTCTTTTACATATATATCTTCCGGTAAAATAGCATTTAAAGCATCTTTAATATTTTTTTCAGTCATATTTTCATTTTCTACTTTAAAAGAAACAACTTGACCCGTAGCATGTACCCCCGTATCTGTTCTTCCACACGCATAAGATGGAGTTTCTTTTTTAAAAATAATCTTTAACGATTTTTCAAACTCATCTTGGACGGTACGAAAGGCTGGCTGACTTTGATAACCAAAAAAGTTTGTACCATCATACATCACCTTTGCTGCGACCCATTTCACGAAAATTCCTCCTAATACGTCTTCTGCAGTAATGGTGCCTCTAAAATTTTGAATACTATTTCAGATTCATATTTTTTTAATAGATCTATGTTTTTTTTATAAATTCCTTCATAGATTTTTATCAAATACAAATTAACAAGTTTTGTAGTCCTTTGGGCTATCAATCCTTTAATATCAAAAGGGACATTTTCCACTGTCTTTTCGAGCCAGGAACTAAAATTATTATTTATATCGTTTTCTAAAATCAAATCGTTGAAAGAAGAAATTACCCTCCTTAAACCAACATATTTAGAAACTAGATCAACATAATCACCATGAATTTCTCTAACGTTATTGGAAATCTCATCACAATAATTCAACTTAAGGTATTTCCCTTTTCGTTCGCTTATATTTAAATATCTTCTTATACCAGATAAATCGTTATTATCTTCTTCTACCAAAAAATAACCAACGAAATGATCAGTACTTTTACTCAAAATTGAAGGTGGAAGTGTGCTGTTAATTTTTATAGTACTGCTATCCAAGTAAGAGATATCTTTAATTTCTACAAAATTACCTTTATCTGAAAACAAAACGTTATGAAACTGCATTTTCACTCACCTTTATTTGAAATATTATCAAACATTTACAATTTCTGAAACTGCCTGTTCAGCATCCTTTATTAATTTACTGGATTCGTTTTCTGAAGAACCTTTTACCATGATATAAAATTTTATTTTTGGTTCTGTTCCTGAAGGTCTTGCTATTATTTTAATGTTTGAATATCTCAATTCTACTACATCAGATCTTGGAAATCCTTCTATCCCGTTAAGATAATCTAAAGTTTCCTTCAAAGTAAAATCACCAACTTTTATAGGAGGGGTTTTTCTCATTTTGTTCATTATTCTTCTGATTTTTTGAGTTCCTTCAAACCCTTCAAAAGTGAATGAAAGAAGCTTTTCATCATAGTGGCCGTATCTTTCTTTCAGATCCTTCAAATATTCAGTGAGTGTTTTCATCTTGGAGAGCATTTCTGAACTCATAACAGAAATTAATGCCGCAGCAATTACGGCATCTTTATCCCTTACATGATCATTCGCTAAATATCCATAACTTTCCTCAAATCCAAATATAAATTTCCTTCCACTGTTCATATAATTTTCAATTTTTTCTCCTATATATTTGAATCCTGTTAATGTTTCTTCGATTATTACATTGAACTCTTCAGCAATGGGTTTAACCATATCTGTAGTAACTATTGTCTTAACAATATAATCGTCAGGTTTCAAGGAAGAAAATTCACTGAATTTACTCAATAAATAATGAGACAACATCACTCCAACTTGATTTCCAGTAAAAGATACATAATCGCCTTTGTACTTTTCAAACACACCTATTCTATCACCATCTGGATCTGTTGCCAAAACAAGATCAGCATCTATTTCTTTTGCTTTCTTCAAAGCCAATTCAAATGCTTCTTTTTCTTCAGGATTAGGAACCTTTAGGGTTGAAAAGGAAGGGTCGATTTTCGATTGTTCTTCAACTAAACTATATTCAAAACCTAACCTTTTCAAAATGCCCTCAACTAGTTTCAAAGCTGCTCCATACAATGGAGTATAGACTATTATGGGCTTTTTATCCATTTTCGGATTTAATGATCTAATATACGCCTCAATTTCATCTAAATAATCGTTGAAAATAGATTCATTGAGTATATTTATTTTCTCTGAATTAACAGCTTCTTCGAAGCCAGTTATTTTAATATCTTTGAAATAATCTAACTTTTCAATTTCCGAAGTAATTTCATTTGCATATTTGGGAACCGCCTGAGTACCGTCGGATGTGTAAACTTTGTAACCGTTGTATTCCGGTGGATTATGACTCGCAGTTATGATTATCCCACCATCAGTTTTTAATTTTCTAACAGCGAAGGAAAGTAGCGGTGTGGGGGCTACTTGATCGAAAATATATACATTTACATGGTTTCCTGCCAACACTCGAGCTGCCACCTTAGCAAATAAGTCCGAGGTTCTTCTTGTATCGTAAGCAATAACAACACTAGGAAAATCTTTATGCTTTTTCAAATAATTTGCAAATCCTTGAGTGGCTCGAGCCACAGTGTAAACATTCATTCTGTTGGTTCCAACACCCATTATTCCCCTTAAACCGCCGGTTCCAAACTCTAAATCTTTATAAAATCGATCAACAATCTCTTTTTCATTATCCTTTAAACGGAGCAGTTCTTCTTTAAAATCGTCTGCTACATTTTCAAGCCACTGCTGATATCTTTTATAAGCTACTTCTTTGACATCCTCCATCTCACTTCCTACCTCCATTTTTAGAATTTTTTCATCTAAAAAATTATACCATATTTTTTTCTTTTTATTAAAACAAAAATGCCGCGTAAAATATACGCGGCAATTTTTAGGGCGGGACTTGGGCAGAGAAAAATATTATTCTAAAAAAAGGAAGGGGGCGATACCTACTCTCACACGTCTTAGCGTACTACCATCGGCACGATACGGCTTAACCGTCAGGTTCGGTATGGTTCTGGGTGTTTCCCGCATCGTTATCTTCACCCCCTATTAC
>NZ_AZRL01000010.1:1858-3016 GCF_002895525.1 Petrotoga olearia DSM 13574 | reverse complement strand
GAATGGTGTATAAGAGACAGCAGTTATTGCTTGCTGGTAGTAATTTTTATAAATCGAGCCTTTTGTTGTAATTCATTAATATCTTTTGCTCCAACATACCCCATTCCAGCTTTGACTCCTCCAACTAATTGTATTATAACATCTTTTACCTCACCTTTGTATGCTACCATAGCTTCAACACCCTCTGGCACAAGCTTCTCATTTGGTGTTTCTTCTTGAAAATATCTATCTTTGCTTCCTTTTTCCATAGCTGCTATTGACCCCATTCCTCTGTATGTTTTAAACTTTCTCCCCTGATAGATTACCGTTTCACCAGGTGCTTCTTCAGTACCTGCAAAAATACTTCCCATCATCACGGTAGAGGCTCCTGCTGCTAAAGCTTTAACGATATCTCCAGAATATCTTATCCCACCATCTGCTATAACAGGGATATCGTATTTTTTCGCTTCTTCTGAAACTTTCATAATTGCCGTAAGCTGTGGCACCCCAACACCGGAAATAACTCTGGTGGTACATATAGAACCTGGACCAATTCCAACTTTCAATGCATCCGCTCCACTTTCTATTAACATCTTGGCAGCTTCGACAGTAGCTATATTTCCAGCAATTACAGGGAGATCTTGAAATCTTTCTTTTATCATTTTCAAAGTTTCTATTATGTTTTTTGAATGTCCATGGGCTGAATCTAAAACAACGAAATCAACCCCTGCCTTTACTAATTCCTGAGTTCTTTGTAAACCATCTGAAACACCAACAGCAGCCCCAACAACTAATCGCCCTTTATCATCTCTTGTCGCATTTGGGTTTTCAATTACGGAAGTAATATCTTTTATTGTTATCAAACCCTTTATATGTCTTTTATCGTCTACAATAGGCAATTTCTCTATCTTATTCTGATGAAGTATCTCTTTCGCCTCTTCCAAAGATATATGTGAACCTGCTACAACTAAATTTTGGTAGGAAGTCATCAATTCTTTAGCTCTTTTCTCCATATTTTGTTCAAACCTAATATCTCTATTGGTCAATATACCAAGAAGAACATTATCTTCGTCAACCACTGGCAATCCACCGATTCTGTACTCCTTCATGATCTTTTCTGCTTCTTTAACGGTGGTATCAGGAGTAATTGTAATTGGATCGTATATAATCCCGTTCTCT
>NZ_AZRL01000010.1:0-1795 GCF_002895525.1 Petrotoga olearia DSM 13574 | reverse complement strand
AAAACTTGTTTTAACGCCCCTTTGCCCCTCCCACCACCCAATCTAAGGAAGGCACCCGCGGTCCATATAACCTAGCAGTGGAAGGGCTTCACTCCCCACCTATAATAACAAAGGTTTATGTATATAAAAAATGAGGGAATACTTCCCTCATATTGGTGGAGTCGATGGGACTTGAACCCACGACCTCTACCGTGCCATGGTAGCGCGCTCCCAGCTGCGCCACGACCCCGTAAAATATATAAACTCCATTTGAGCATACAAATTATAACATAAGTGTTCTCTTTTTTCAAGCATTTTTTTTAACGTAAAGTCACAATTTATAATTATTTTTACTATTTTAGTCAATGAAATGTTAGAATTCAACTCTGCTTATTAGTGCCCCTTCATTATCGTATAGGGCTGCAGTGTCTCCATCATTATTCCAGATATAAGCTCCTGTCCATTTGAAGTTAGTTGGAGGTTCTTCTATTGCGTTACGGCCTGACAAAATATTCACACATTCTCCAGCTTTAAGTATATACCCATCTGGAAAATTGAACTTTTGACTCCCAACTTCGCTAACCAAAACCCATCCTGTTAAATCAACGTCTTCATCAGTTTTGTTACAGATAGTGACCTTTTCATTAAACACATCTAAGTTAGTAATCAATATAGAATATTTTTGTTGTTCTGATTCTTGGATGTCTTCTATAAGATTAACAGTGTTTATTGGTTCTACGTTAAAATTTATTTTATTGCCTTCACTAATAGATATAATAACTCCCTGTAAATCTGTACGAAAAAGATCTACTTTATGTTTTTCCAATCTTTCTAATACTTCCTGGGACGGATGACCGTAATTATTATTTTTACCTACAGATATAATCGCATACTTTGGATTAACCTCTTTTAAAAACTCTTGTGAAGTTGAAGAACTGGATCCGTGGTGTCCAACCTTAAGAACATCTGCCTTTAAAGGAATATTATTATCTATCATATCCATTTCGGAAATTCTCTCTGCATCTCCTGCAAACAGAAAAGTCGAATTTCCAAAATTCATTTTCATAACGGCACTCCAAGAATTTAGATCTTTTCCATACTCTTTCACAGGACCCACAAAAAACACATTACTGAATGAAGGGTAGCCTATTACAGCAGCTAAAGCAGGGTTGATCAAAGTAATTCCAGCTTTAGCTGTTTTGATATAAGTTCCTTCCTTTCTCACTTCTAAAACAAAATCATTATAGGTTTTCGTAGTATGAGAAACATCTGGGGCATAGACATTTTTAACTTCAAAAGCTTTTAAAACCTCCACCAACCCATCTATGTGATCTGCATCAGGATGGGTAGCTATCAAATATTCTATATCATCAACATTTTGTGAGTTAAGGTAAGTAACTATATCGTCACCATACCAATTATTACCCCCGTCAATTAAAATATCAACATTATCTGGTAATTTTATATAAATTGAATCACCTTGACCAACATCAATAAAATGAACCTCGACATTCGAAGTTATAGGAAGAGATAAACCTGATTTTTCTAAGAACGGAAAATAATCTTCAATAAGCTCTATTAAATTTTTGGTATATTTGACTTTCCAATACATTAGTTCATCTGTTTGGTAGCTACTAACGTAATTCCAGATAAAGCTAGGAGAATTAAAAGATAGAGATAGAGATAGAGAAAGGGAAAAAGGAAGAAGCAATATGCAAAATATCAATAGAACCTTCTTCATGAGCATCTCCTCACTACTTTGCTTATTATATTTTTACTATTTTTAGGAACTCATTGATCGATTTAGCGCCCTCCC
>NZ_AZRL01000009.1 GCF_002895525.1 Petrotoga olearia DSM 13574 | reverse complement strand
CCTTCGCCCCGCTCCCCGCCCATAAGAACAAATAAGAAAAACTATGAAAAAAATTTCATTACCCTGGGTCATTATTATTTTACCGTATTATTTTAAAATTTACAAATCTTTATTTGCAAAAAATAATTTTACTGACAAACGAAGGAATTATTGTGTTATAATTTAAAAAGCTAGTTTTAGGAGGTAAAAAACGATAAAAGCACATTTTGACAAAGACCTGAGGTCTTTAATTGAGGAATCAGATTATACAAAAAAACAAATAGCAGACAATTTAAAAATACCTGTATCCACCTTAGAAAATCTTATGAATGGAGAATTTGATTATTTCTCTAAAGTTTCTTTGACAGATATAGCGAAGAGACTGAGTTCTTTGTTGGGTGAAGAGATAAATGTAATTTTTGAAGATGAAGAGTTAAAAGAAGAAGTTCAACTAAAAAGAAAAGATACAGCTCATAATAAACTTAGAATATTTCGATTTTTGATGGTAGCGTTCTTAGTCATTAACTTAATTTTTCTTTACTTTCTAATTCAAGATTTAAGGTTTTACAACAATATTCTACGAAAAAATGTATACACTCTAAATGTTATCAATAGAGGCTCTTCTGAAATATATATAAACGAAACTGTGGTTCCACCAAATCAAGATGTTCAAATCCAATTGGGTTTTGGAGAAAGTTTAGAGATACACGGTAATCAAGGTGAAACTGTTATTGAAACACCACTTGTCAAATACACTGTAAAACTAGAGGATTTTGAGGTGAGTTTGTTGTATGGGAATAACTAAAGCACCGGATCTTGTAAATTATTTGGCACATATATTTACTGCTGGAGATTCTGATTTATGGCTTTACAAAATGGGTTTGAAAGAGTTGATCGAAAAACATTTTGGACCTATCGACTATATTTCTCCCATGTTGGATTTTCAGCGTTTTACCGATTATTATAACGAAGAAATGGGTAAAAATATACGAATTGAATCAAGGTTAGTGAGTTTTAAATATTTAGGTTCTCCCGGTTTTTTGCCGGATGCGAAATTGATAACAAATGAGATTGAAAAAAACTTTTCGGTTGATAATAAAAGAAAAGTGAATATAGACATTGGTTATCTTCACCACACCCAATTTGTTTTAGCGAGTACAAAACACTGGGGTAACAGGATTTATATTGGCAAAGGTATATATGCAGAAATTACTCTGATGTTCAATTTTGGTCAATGGGAACCTCTTAAATACACTTACCCTAATTTCAAAGATCCAGAATATTTAAATGAGTTATACGCAATCAGAAATATTTATCTGAAGAAAAGGAAAAATTAAATATTATAAAGTGCTTATTAATCGGAAAATGGATGGTGAAAATATTGTTGTCACAAGGTGGTTGGTTGTCATTAATATATTTAGTTGTATTTTTGCTTTTGGCTCATTTTTCTCCTTTTATTATCGCAGCGCTGATTTTGGGCGTTTTTTTGTCCATGCTCATAGAAGCACCACAAAAGTTATTTTCAAAGTTTATGAATTCTAAAATATCTGCCGTTTTATCACATATACTTGTCTTAGGGTTAGTTTTATATGCAGCCATTACATTTTTCCCCCTTATTATTAGTGAAGGCAGGAAACTATTTTCTATGCTTTCCTCTTTAACGATTCCTCAAGAAGAAGCATTGGCTCAACTACCTGAATGGTTGGTTACTTTTATCAACGATTTGAACAAAAATCTTTCTGATTTTGCCTTAGGCTTGATGAACCAGCTTTTATCATCTATTCCCAATTTGATAACTTCAGCTATTGTTTTAGTCGTAACAACTACGGCAATCGGTTCATTAAAAACAATCACGAAGAATAATTTATGGAAACTTTACCCTGTAAACGACAGAGAAAAAGGTTTGAAGTTTATGAAGGATACTTACTCACAGTTTGAAAGATTTGTACATGGTCAATTTCTGTCAGCTATAATAGTGGGAGCTACCATTGGGTTAATGTCGTTTCTCTTTCGAATACCAAGTGCGTTTTTTTTAGGTATCTTAGCTTGGATCACCAATTTTATACCTTATTTAGGAGTTGTTATATCAGCAGTTCCTTTATTGATGCTAGCTTTCACAGAAAATGGACTAATAGGTCTAATAATAGGACTAGCAATTTTAACCGGTACCAATCAGTTGGAAATGTGGTTCTTACAGCCAAAAATCCACAGTAATTCTCTTAATTTACATTGGTTCGTAATAATAATATCTATACTTTTATTCGGTGAATTATTTAGCTTTTTAGGTATTCTTATTGCTCTTCCTATAGTTGTTTACCTTAGGAACTTTTGGGAATATTTTGTGATAAAAATCAAGTGAGATAAATGAAAAAAATTTATCTTTTTTCACTAACCATTTTGTTGACAATATTTAGTTTCTCATCAGCCAATCTGCTAACAAAAAATGATCCGAAATACCATTTTAAAAATTTAGGGGAAGTCTATTTAAAATACCCTATTTACGCAGATTTAAACAGCAATCCAGAAGGTTTTGAAAATTACATACACTTTTCAATGGATTTAAAATACGAAAGTAGAATCATGGATGATTTTAACTTACCCGGAGGTTGGTATAGAAGCACAGAGATAAACGAAGTCTTGTTCAGAGATTTTGCTTTAGAAAACGGGGACTTATTCACTTTTGGAATCAAAAATTATTACAGCGATTATTTTTATGCACAGTTCATCGCTGATTTTAGGGTAGCTGATACATCTTATTTTACTTACGAAAATTACAGTCTTTTCAATCTTCCATCTTTGATTAATATCTCCCTGGATTTTCCCACTTATTCTTATTTATCGTATAATAAAGAAGATCTTAGTTTTTTGGTGGGAAGAGTCCCTCTTTCATACGGTCCTATGAAATACAACCTAGTCGTATCTGATAACTCTCCTTATTATGATACGTTGACTATTTCTTATTCTTTTAATGATAAATTAGATTACGATTTCTCTGTTTTATCTATGGTGCCTTTGCTTTCAAAAGAGGAGTATGCTGCCATGGATGAAGAGTTTATCGCCTTTAGAAATGCTTTTTATAATGGTTTGAATTATACTCCAAATGAGAAACTTTTTTTGGGAATAAGCTCTTTGAATCAGGTGGTGGGAGATCTTCCTAATCCTGTAAATATGTTTATAAAATCAGATGCGGGTGTATATGGAGGATATATTAAGATTATCCCTTTTTGGGGAATAAATCTTGATACTGAATACGCTTTTAATTATGCCACACTTAGCACTGGTTACGGGTTAGGCATTTCGAAGACCTTTGATTTTGAAGGTGCCAAATTTAAAATTGGTGTTGAAAGATATGAAATACAAGATAACTTTTTTTCAAGTGAGTATCCATACGATAATTTATACTACAGAACTATCGCTTTATCTAACGAACCTGGTGCCAGAATCTTTTTTGACTATCCTTTTGGTTTCAAGTATGGGGAAGATTCCCGGATAAACAGTGTCGATTTAACCTTAGCCTTTGAAAAGGGTTATTTCAGTTATATCTGGGATCATGGAACAAACTCAAAAGGTATGATCAACAGCAATATTTTTCGTTTCTTGTTCGACACAAAGTTAGGAGATTTTGAGGTGAAATGGAAAACTTTGAAGAATGGTGAGGAAGAATTTGAGACATTTTTGATATCTTATGGATTCGAGGTGAACTTTTTATTACCATGAAAAAAGTTGAATTGTTATCCCCTGCAGGGAACTACGAAAAATTGGAAACTGTGTATCACTATGGTGCCGATGCCGCATATATTGGTGGGAAAATCCTAAATCTAAGGGCATTTTCCAAAAATTTTGAAGATGAAGAATTGGAAAAGGCGGTAAAATTGGCCAGAAAGTTACAAAAAAAGCTTTTTGTAACTCTCAATGCAATACCTCACAATTCTGAATTGGAACTCTTACCTGATTATGTAAATTATTTGGAAAGTTTAAACGTTGATGGGGTAATAGTTGCGGATTTGGGTGTATTTAATCTTGTGAAAAGAAACTCAAACTTACCTTTGATCATTAGCACCCAGGCGAGTAACACCAATTGGGCTAGTGTAGCCATGTGGAGGGATCTAGGAGCGAAGAGGGCTATATTGGCAAGAGAACTTTCATTAAATGAAATATCAGAAATCAGAGAAAAAGTCCCAGATATAGAAATTGAAGTATTCATCCATGGAGCGATGTGTGTATCTATTTCAGGCAGATGTCTATTAAGTAATTACTTAACGGGGCGAGATGCCAACAGAGGGGAATGTACACAGCCATGTAGATGGAAATACTATCTAATGGAAGAAAAAAGACCTGGGGAGTATTTTCCAGTGGTTGAAGATGAAAGAGGAACGTACATTATGAATTCTAAAGACCTTTGCACTATCGATTTTCTTGACAAAATAATCGAAACTGGGGTTGATAGTTTAAAGATAGAAGGAAGGATTAAAAGTAGTTATTATGCTGGAGTAACGACCAAAGTGTACAGACAGGCGATCGATAGTTATTACAATAAAGAATACACAAAGGAACTTCTCGATAGCTTAAAAAAGGAACTTGAAAGTGTCAGCCACAGAGAATACACATCAGGTTTTTATTTTCATAAGCCGGATAAAAACTCCCAAAATTATAAGACTTCTTCTTACGTTAGAAATTACAAATTTGTGGGAAAAATAATCGACAAGATATCTAAAGATCAATATATTGTTGATGTCAGGAATAAGATAGAAAAGGGTGAAGAATTAGAAATTGTAACCAAAAAAGGCAGAAATACTAAAGTATTATTAGATCAAATAGTAAATCTTGAAGATGGTTGTTTAATCGGCAGTGCAAACCCCAATCAAAAAATAATTTTGAAGGTGGATAATTCCCTAGACGTTGGTGACTTGATCCGAGTTCCTAACAAAGGAGGCAGTAATCAAATTGATTGAGAAGAAGTTTTTGGTGTTAATTTTATCAGTTATGTTTGGCTTTATGCTGGCTTTTTCAGAAATTTATCAGTATTATTTTTATCAAAACGATGCAGAGATTGGAGATATCATCGTAGAGTTTGATGTAACTAATTATTTAGGAAAAACTACTTCTATTTTTAATATAGGTGGAAACACTTTAAAATTTGTTTCAGAAACAAAATATGATGATTCTTGGATGTTTCAACAATATTCATTAGACATTTTTGTTGATGAGCAAAAGCAAGGGACTTTGGTAAGTACATACAATGGAAAAAGGATAAAGAATCAATTCAACGGTATAAATTTAAAAAATTATAACGTAGAAAACGCAATTATTTTAGATAATAACTTAATTTTAGACCATATATTCGCCCTTTATTATAAAAATTTGCCCGAAGGTAAATATTCAGCATTTGTTCCCTATCTATCTCTAAACCAGACAACCTGGAACAATGCAATTGTAGAAGTGGAAATTAAGTATAAAGATCCACAAAATTTTGTAATTTTGTCTATGGGTTTAGCACAGAATGTAGCCTTTCAAGACGGAAAAATCACCAAATTTGAGATACCTTCTCAATCACTTGAGGTAACAATGCACAAGAAAGAGCAAAAGGCGAAAGATTACATAGAAAAAGAGGTTGTTTTTGAAAGCTTTGACAGCTTTAAATTGGAAGGTTCTCTGATGATTCCAAAAGAAGTCGTTAAAAATAAGAAGACAAGTGCGATTGTCTTAGTACATGGTTCAGGTTCACTTGATAGGAATGAAACTATGGGAATACTTACACCATTTTTGCATCTTTCGGAAGGCCTAGCTAAAGAAGGATACATAGTTTTAAAATACGATAAAAGGAATTTCACGATGGCAAAAAGCGGGCAAGATTTTTCACAGGTTATGCCAGAAGCTTTTATCAAAGATGCACAAGCGGCTATAAGATACTTAAAAACTCTACCAGAAGTTGATAAAGATAAAATAATCGTTATTGGTCACAGTCAAGGGGCTTCTTTTTTACCTTATATAATTGAAGGAGAAGAAGTATTCGCAGCCATTGCCCTTTCTCCAGCTTTGCTAGAGATTACAGATCAAATGGTTTACCAAGTAGAATATCAAATAGATTATTATAAAAAACAAAATATCAACAATTCATTAGATAGTGTTATAGAAATGTTGGAAGACATTTTGTCGGAGGGTAAAAAAGTAAACGAAAGTATGAAAAAAGGAGAAATAGACCCAAACGAGCTATATTTAGATAATTATAGAGGAGAATTTTTAATTCAGTGGAGTGAGTTAAGTCGAAATATGGTAGAAAAGTTTGTGAATGTGGATGTTCCGCTATTAATAATCAATGGCACAAAAGATTTGAAGACCCCCTATGAACTCTTAAAAGAATATGAAAAAGAATTGAAAAAGAAAAATGATTTAGAAATACTTTACATCGAAGATATGTCTCACGAGCTTGTCAACTTTCAAACATTAAAATTTGAAGATAAGGTAGTCGATCAAATTGTCTTATGGCTGGAAAGCCAAGGACTTTGATCAAAACCCCATTATCGCGGTTACAATAAATACAATTATGAAAGAAATAAGGGTTGTAAGACTCACGAAACTACTAGCGAGTTCGGAGTCATAGTTGTTTTTTACCGAATAAACAATCGACATCATTGCGCTTGGTAACAACGGCGAAAGAAAAAGAGAAATTCTTTGTAATTCTGTACTTACAGGGATCAGTAAAGTGGATAATGAAACTATAATCCCCAACAAATACTTTGTGGTTACAGAAATTGTTAGGATCCTACTGTTGGCTTTTAGAGATACTATATTGAAATAAAAACCTACTAAAAACATTATCAAAAAGTTATTGGCATCTTTTATAACCATCATGGGGGATAGAATAAATTCGGGCAAAGCAACGCTGTTTAGAAGAAAAGCTAAAATTAAAGCTATAAAAGGAGGAAATTCTAACAAGTCTACAATATGGAATTTGCCTCCTTTTCCTTCTGCAACAGACTTACCAACTCCAAATACTATAAAACTGTTTCCTAAGTCGTAAAGTGCAAAGTAGGTTATGGATGCAATACCCCACAACATTTCAGCCAAAGGGTACATGAAAAGGCCTATGTTCATTCCACAAAAAGCTAATAGTATTACGGTGCTTATTCTCACATCTTTGATTTTTAAAGTTCTTAATAAAAATTTTCCTCCCCAAAAAATCAGCAAACTACCTAAAAAGCCTATCAGAACAAAAAATAATTTAGATAAATCTATTTGAGACGAAGTTATACCTACAAATACAGTCATGGGAAGAGTAAAATTGATTATCAAAGTTGTTAGAATATCACCAGTGTTTTTTGGTAAAAATCTTTTAGATAAATTTCCTATGGTTGCTATTATTACGAAGTTTATAAGCGCTGTCACTGACTTACTCTCCTTTTATTTTTAAAGTGTCTGTTTTAGAAGTTCTAAAGGTAGTTCCATTCTTACAGTTTTTAAAGGATCAACCACTTGGCAAATTTGAAGATTTCCAGTAGCGCTAAGTAAGAACATAGCTTTTTCTTTACTCAATTTGTATTCTTGGCTCAAAAAATGCACCATATTTTTTGTTGCTTCTATTGAAGCTTCATCTAAAGATAGTTTTGAAGCTAACGTATAAATCTTTTTTTCAGTTTTCACCATAGGTAATTTCCAATTTTTATCTTTTATTATGTTGAATAAAACAGAAACTTCAGCAGGAATTTCTACACCTGTCACGCAAACTTCACCATCACCCATAACTGCATGTAAATCGCCTAAAGCAAATAATGCTCCATCAACATTAACAGGCAGATATACGGTAGATCCTTCTCCTATAATATTACAGTCCATATTTCCACCATGCTCTCCAGGTGTACCACAAGGGATACTTCCTTCCTTAGGAGCGGTACCAATAACCCCTATCATCGGTTTTAAAGGAATTTCGCAGTTGTAAAGAAAAGCTTTGTTTCCTTTAATGGGTACTATTTTTATAAAACTTCGTTCAAAAGAATCCCCTAAGACCCCCATATCTTTGCCCGTTAACATTACACCGTAATTTCTAGTTATTTTTATATTTTCTATATTAACTTCTAAAACGTCCCCCTCTTTTGCCCCTTCAATGAAAATAGGACCTGTAGCCGGATTAACTTTTTCCCAGTTTATTGAATCGAAAGACTGGTTCTCAGATCTTATTTCATCACTTAAAGCGTCTTTGGTCTCTATACAGATTTTCTCTTTTGGTTTAACTTTAGCTACGGGAGTATTTGTTTTAGAAAAACTAAATATAGAGTTTTCTTTTTCTATTTTCACCAACACAATCACCTCTTTTGGTATCTTTTGTAAAAAAAGAAACAATTTTTAAACATTTTGATTTATCTTTATTTATAATTAAAAAGAGTATAATATAATCAATGTATATTTTATCATACAGATTTTAATTATATATAACTATAAAGGTTTCACAGCAAATATTTTTTTAACTAGGAGAGGTCATAGTGGAAAATGATGAAAAGGCAATAGAAGAACTGTTGGATATGTATGAGTCGGCCTCAGAGATGTACACAGGAGCTATAATGCGAATAGATCTATCAAACGGTAAGATCTTGTATTCAGAAAATTTAAAACAAATCACCGGTATTGGGAAAAACGAACTTCCCGAAAATCTAAATGAGTTATTAGGTTTGATAAAAGAAGAAGATGTCCAAAAAATTATCGATAAAGTTAATAGCAGTGAATACGAAGCCGAGTGGACGTTGAAAGTTTCTTTGAAAAGCAACAGAGAAGGTTTTAATACTTTTGATTTAATAGGAAAGAAAAAAAGAAGGAACGGAAAAGATGTTTTATACATTTTGGTTCACAATCCTAATCAAAATTTTGGATTGATTAGTCCTGATACATTTTTTCCAAAAGAGGTAATTGACAATTCTCCTCAGGCCATAGTGATAACTGATAAAAACAATAAAGTAGTGAGGGTAAACAAAGCATTTTTAAAAATGACCGGCTATACTCTTGATGAGGTTATCGGGAAAGATCCTCACTTTTGGGCTTCAAATATGCACGATAAAAGTTTTTATGAGCAGATGTGGCAAGAACTTAAATCAAAAGGATTTTGGAGCGGTAGAATAATAGATAGAAAAAAGAACGGTGAAGTCATATTCCTTTACTCAAATTTCTTCGAAATTAAAGGATACAACAACGAAGTAATAGGGTATATGGCTATAAATACGAATATTACTAATAGGGTTAAAAAAGAAGAAGAAATAACAAGAGTACTCAAACATGATTCTTTGACAGGTTTGCCAAACATGAAAGGTTTATTGGAAAGGATTGAAGAGATTCTACAAAAAAACACACAAGAAAATAAATTGGCTCTTTTGATAGTGGAAATTGATGAATTGCACGAATTAATTGATTTTTATGGTTTAGAAACGATGAATCGAGTTATAAAAGATGTGGCAAAGAAAATTATCGAAATTGTTGATAAAAAATACTTTGTCTCCGTGATCTCTAAACACGAGTTTGCTTTGTTTGGTTGTTTTGAAGATGTAGATGAGTTAGAAAAATTCGCAGCCAACCTTTTAAATAACTTATCAAAACCTTTTCAAATATTTGGAGAAAGAATTTTTTTAAAAATGAAGATAGGTGTAAGCAACTATCCAGTAGATTCAACCGATCCAGAAGATTTAATAAATCAGGCGAAAATAGCTTTAAAAGGTTCAGAGAAAAAGACTATCAATTTTTATTCACCCGAATTATTGAAAATTTTTGGATTTGAAAAGAAAGTGGAAGATGAGATATATCGGGCTTTGGAAAATAAGGGACTATTGATGTATTTTCAACCCCAAATAGATACAAATTCGATGAATATTATAGGTGCTGAAGCATTAATTAGGCTACAAAAAGAGAACGGTTCTATTTTATCACCAAATGAATTTTTGGGTATTGCTAAAAAGAATGCGCTTATGGATAGGATCGATCAGTTTGTTTTGGAAGAAACAATAAAGAGTTCAGGCGTTATAAACGAATCATCGAATAAAAACGTAAGAATTTTTTTCAATGTCTCAAAATCATTTTTTGAAAGAGAGAATTTTTTATATAACATTGAAAGTATGTTGCATAAGTATAATTTAAATCCTTCTTACTTAGGAATTGAGCTTACGGAAGATCTATTCATTGAAGATTTTTATTTGGCTCAAAAAAAAATAAAGGCTTTAAAAGAAATAGGATTAAAGATAGCCCTTGATGATTTTGGAACAGGGTTTTCTTCTCTTTCCTATTTAAATAAATTGGATATTGATAAGATAAAAATAGATAAAAGTTTTATTGATAATATTTTACATGATAAGACGTCTCAAAGGTTAGTATCAAGCATCATTTCAATGTCGAAAAGTTTAGGATTTGAAGTTATTGCAGAAGGGGTAGAAAGTGAAGAACAGTTATTATTTCTTCAAGAGGAAGGGTGCTATGAGGTACAAGGTTATTATTTTAGTAAGCCTTTATCCTTTGATCAGTTCAGACTTTTTCTGAAAAGAGAAAAAATTAAGATATAAACGGGAGAGAGGAATGACACAAACGATTGAAGAAAAAATAGAGTCTATCAAAAAGGAAATGAAAGAGATAATAGGTAATAAACATTTGTATATTGCTTTTTCAGGAGGTATGGATAGTACCGTTGTGGCCCTACTTGCAAAAGATATTTTTCCTAAAAGTAAGATTACTTTAGTGAACGTTTGTTTTGGTGGTTATTCTTACTCAAAAGGATTAGAAGCTGTTTTAACCTTATCCAAACAGTTGGGTTTAAAATTATTTTTTTCACGAGGCGAAGAAGAACAAGAAGGGATAATGTACCATGGCCCAAATTGTAATCAATGTACAAGGATTGTAAAAATCGGAAAGGTAAAGCAGTTTTCTTATAAAGGGATAGTTGCTTCAGGTGCCAACTTATCTGATTCATGGGGCAATACGGGAATTAAGTTTTTGGGTGGGATATACTCTCCTATTTTAAATTTGAACAAAGAAGAGATAAGGGAGATTTTGGAGTATTATAATATAAAGATACCAAAAATTGGGGAGAATAGTATAAGAGAAGGTTGTAAGTACAAACATTTATTAAAAATGTCTGTTAATAGAGATTATCATTCAAGAGCCGATATCATTGCCAACGAAGTGATTCACGATGTGCTTGATTTTTACGATGTTCAAAGAGATATTGCAAACGTTAAAATTATCGGTCCTCTTTCAAAAAATGTTGCTTTAATTAATGTTAAGCCCTTGCCACCTAAAGAAATTTTAGAAGAGATAAAACGTCTCCTTCAAAATGAAGATACCATAGATTTTGTTGATATAGTAGACAGCGCTTTAAAGCTGAAGATTTTGGTAAATCCAGGTATATATAACAACGAAGAGTCAAAATATTGGATACTAAATGGGCGATTGGCTCCGGAATTTGCTATGCCCATAAGCGCCGAATGGGTAAAAAGCTCAAACTACAAGTTATGGACTTTTGCTGTAGTGGATTATAAAAAGTTATAAAAAAATCAGAATTCTATCCAAAGGGTTAGAATTGTGATATAATGTTTAGGAAAAAAATATTAATATACGATAATTGTAATATTTGAAGGAGCTGGTATGGTATATATAATTATTCACCTTGTACTTTTGTTGATATTGGTTTATGTTTTTTACAAGGGGATAAAAACCGCTATCTATGTTAGAAGAATCGCTAATGAAAAAGATAAACCACCTGCTTTCGCTCCTCCCAGTCCGAAAAAGGTTATAAGACATAGATTTAAAGGTTCTCTTTTTGAAACGGCTATTACTTGTTTAGAAAATGAGGTCGAAAAGGATTATGCACTTAAATCTATTATAGAAAAGTTACCTCTCTTTTTAAAAGCCGATTCTTGGAGTTTTTTAATAACTCCACCTGAAGGTGAATGGCGATTTTTATTTTGGTCAAAGAATTTAGACTTTCTTCCCTTAGAAGAAGTAGCCGAAGAAATACAGATTAGCGGAGAACACATAAAAAGAGTATTCAATACCAAAAAAATACTTTTCATAAAAGACACTAAAAAGAGTAACCTTTGGAATCAAAAACATAGCTTGTCCAAGTCCTGGCTGGGCATACCGATTATGGTAAAAAATGAAATAATAGGTGTTTTGAATGTGGATTGGTTTAAGGAAGTAAAAATATCCAAATTTGAAAAAGAATTGATAAATTATTTTCTAGAAGATATAGATAGGATTTTAAAAACTTTTTTTTCTTTGAATGAAATGTTTCTAGGATCCGATTTAGATATATTAACTCAAGTGTACAATAGGAAAGCCTATGAAGAATATGTTTCTCAACATAAATCTGATAGTTCAAAAAAGGTGGTTATTTTTCTGGACTTTGACAATTTTAAACAGATTAACGATGATTTTGGACACATCGTGGGTGATCAGGTTTTAAAACTCCTTACTAAGAGAATTCAAAATTCTATTAAATCTGACGATTTAATTTTTAGGTACGGGGGAGACGAATTTGTTATTATACTAAATGAAACATCAGAGACTAAAAATATTGATAAAATAATTCAAAGGATAAAACTAGCTGTTAAAACCCCAATAACAATTAAGGATACATTGATAATATCTTCTATCAGTTTAGGGTACTGTCTTGTTCCTGAAGAAGCTTCTAATATTGAGAAAGCAGTTGAAATAGCAGATAAAAGAATGTATTTGGAAAAAAAATAAAAAGGGGGTATTATGAATGGGTATATGGCTTATAGTTTTGTTGGTTTTATCTGTTGTTTTTATAGTTTTTGCAACTGCGAGATTAACTCTGCACCCTTTCCTAGTTTTACTGTTTACTGCTGTTTTGTTTGGTATTTTTTCTGGAATGAGTTTGACAGACATAGTTGATTCAATTACCAGTGGTTTTGGAGGAACGCTTGGAAGTATAGGCATCGTGATCGCCGCTGGCACGATAATTGGTACTTTCCTTGAAAAGTCTGGTGGCGCGTTTAAGATGGCTGAAGCTACTTTAAAATTAACTGGGGAAAAAAGAGTTCCTTTGGCTATGGCGATAATAGGTTATATAGTTTCCATCCCTGTTTTTTGTGATTCTGGATTTGTAATCCTTTCTCCTTTGAATAGGGCTGTTACAAAGAGGGCAAAGTTCTCTCTTGCAGCAACCGGTCTTGCCCTGAGTCTTGGATTATATGCAACTCATACAATGGTACCTCCCACACCAGGGCCTATAGCTGCCGCGGGGATCTTAGGCGCTGATTTGGGAATGGTTATTTTGATTGGGTTGATAGTTTCTATTCCCGCTATGCTCATAGGCGTACTATACGCCAATATAATGGGGAAAAGAATATATATTGATCCAGAACCGGAATTAAGCGATTCCGAAATAGAGGAAAGAACCAAGAAAGCTCCTTCGACTTTTAATTCTTTCATGCCTATAGTTGTTCCTATCATATTGATACTTTTAAAATCAATTTCTGATTTCCCAACCAGACCATTTGGAGACGGAGCTATTAGAAACTTTTTTGGTTTTGTTGGTAATCCGGTAATCGCTCTTTTAATAGGAGTTTTAATTGCTTTCACTTTACCCAAAAAATTAGATAAAAAGATGCTTTCTTCAAGTGGTTGGGTAGGTGAAGGATTGTTGAATGCGGCATCTATTATTTTGATAACAGGAGCTGGGGGTGCATTTGGAAGAGTCCTTCAAAATTCAGGAATTGCAAATGTATTAGGCGAAGGTTTAGCAACAGCTAATTTAGGTATCTGGCTGCCTTTTATCGTAGCTGCAGCGATTAAATCGGCCCAAGGATCTTCAACCGTTGCCATAATAACTACTGCATCGTTAATGGCACCATTGATGGGCTCTCTAGGTTTGACCACACCTGCTGCAATAGCGTTGTCTGTTGTTGCCATTGGAGCTGGTTCCATGGTAGTATCTCATGCCAACGATAGTTATTTCTGGGTTGTTTCACAATTTTCTAGAATGAGTGTTAATCAAGCTTATAGGCTTCAAACGCTGGGGACATTAATAGAAGGAGTCACGGCAGCAATCGTTATATGGATTATAAGTTTAATGATTTTGTAAGGAGTTGATTGTTTGAAAAATTTACGTGAAGATGCCTTTAGAATAATAAAAAGTTCAATAGATTCTGTTTTACCTGAAAAAGCTATTCAACAAGAACTTGAGAATTTGAGTTTAGAAGATAATATTCATATAGTTGCTATAGGTAAAGCTGCCTGGAGAATGGCCAAAGCAGCAAAAGAATTTTTAAAGAATAAGGTAAAAGATGGAATAGTTATAACAAAATATGGCCATTCTCAAGGTGCTATAGGTGGTCTTCAAATATATGAAGCAGGTCATCCGATTCCGGATGAAAATACCATAAAATCTACAAAGAAAGCTATAGAATTGGTAGAAAATTTACGTGAAGATGATGTTGTATTATTTCTTGTTTCAGGAGGAGGTTCAGCCCTTTTTGAGCTTCCCGTTGAGGGTGTTACTTTAGAAGACATAAAAAAAGTAACAGATATGTTGTTAAAATCTGGAGCAAATATAGTGGAAATAAATACAGTTAGGAAACATCTATCTCGAGTTAAGGGAGGAAATTTTGCAAAATTAGTTGAACCTGCAAAAATATATTCTCTTGTTTTATCTGATGTGTTAGGGGACAGATTGGATAGCATAGCATCTGGTCCTGCATACCCTGACTCTACCACCATCAAAGATGTGGAAAAAATAATAAAAAAGTATGACTTACAACTTTCAGAAAAAATCTTACAGGCTCTAAAAAGTGAGACTCCAAAACATCTAAATAACGTTGAAACAAGGATTATTGGTAGTGTAACTAAGGTTTGTGAAAGTGCTGCTAAGATTGCTCAACATTTGGGATATAATACTATAATTTTAACAACCACGCTTGATTGTGAAGCAAAAGAAGCCGGCTCATTTTTAGCTTCCATAGTTAGAGAGGAAAAAGAAAAGGAAAGACCTTTAAACACTCCTTGTGCAATAATTTTAGGAGGAGAAACGGTTGTTCATGTTAGAGGAAAGGGTAAAGGAGGAAGGAATCAAGAATTGGTTTTATCTGCAGCTCGAGGTATTAAAGGATATCAAGAAGTTTTGATTGCTTCGGTAGGAACAGATGGAACTGATGGCCCAACGGATGCAGCAGGTGGAATAGTTGATGGGGAAACGGTCAATAGATTGCAAAGTAAAGGAATAGATGTTGAAAATGTATTGAATGACAACGACTCATATCATGCCTTACAAAGTATTGACGGCCTAGTTATAACAGGACCTACTGGCACAAATGTAAATGATTTAACTTTTATACTCTGTAATTGAATCATCAATGCCTTAATTTCTTAATAAACTCATAAGTCAATCTGGCGGTAATACCCCAAATAATTTTGTCTTTATAAATATAAAAATAAACAGGGTATTTGCCAACTCTCCAGTTATAATCTTTTCCATTAGGGATAAGATCATAAGGGAAGCCTTCATCTGTTTCGTTTGTAAGATAAGTGTTATGCACTAAAGGGTCATGCGATAACAAATATTCTAAAGGTACCGTGAAAACTTCTTCGACTTCTTCATTAGGCTTTATTATGTTAACGTTTATATTCAAGAAGCCAACATAGGAATATATCAAATAATTAAAGGGAGTAAGAAGATAATCTGCTGCTCCCAATATTTCTATGTTATGTGGTTGCAAGTTCAATTCTTCACAGCTTTCTCTAATTGCTGCATTTTTTGGTGTTTCGTTGGTCTCAATTTCCCCTCCTGGGAAAGAAACTTCACCAGGTTGTCTCTTTAGGGTTTTTGATCTTAATTCGTATAAAAGGTGTAAAGAGTTGTCTTTTTGTATCAAAGGGATCAATACAGAAAAACAATTTTCCACCCCAATAGGTTTTGGAGAATGATCTTTAAAAATCTCTTTAATTTCATCAATATTCACATAATCACCTTTTTCACCAAAATCTTTCAGAAAGTAGCTTAGCAATAGCCTCCAAAAATGATCGATCATCTTGATCAAAAGGAGCTTTTTCATGACTATCGATATCTATTTCACCAACAATATTTCCATTTTTAGCAAATATGGGAACAACTATTTCTGCCTGGGTTTTTGGGCTGCATGAAAGATAGTTCTCTTCTTTGCTAACATCATCAACAACGAAGGTTGCTTTTGTGCTTGCCGCTTGTCCGCAGATTCCTTGTCCAAACTTTATTTTTGTGTGTTCTGTTGGTTCTCCAACAAAAGGTCCTAACACAAGAGAATTGCTATCTGCCTCATCGACTAGATAAAAACCTACCCAATTATAATAAGGTATTCTTTCAGATAACATTTGAGAAATTAATTGTAAAATACTCATCTTATCATTATAATTTTTATCACTAACAAGTGTTTTTATCTTATCGTATAAAATCCAAAAGTCAGCTTTTTTCTTATTGGGTGTTGTAGAATTGATGAATTTCATTATTGCTTCTTCTATTAAAGCTTTTGGTTCGATCTTATGCCTATTGAAATAAAAATAAAGTATATCTACACCAATTATTGTTCCTTTGAATGATTCTAAAAATTCGTAAGGGCTATCCCCCGTGAATACAGTTAAATAAATCGCATAATCTCCTCTATCAAGTTGAAACTCTTTAGAGGATTTTGTCAGGTCATTGATAATATCCGCTTTTAAGTCTTTTATAATTTCTTGCTTGTACCAAAAAGCCTTGTCAAGTTCCTTTCTTCCAACTTTTTTAAACTTTTCAACAATCTCATCATCTTTGATCCCCATTTTGCCTTGATAAAGATTTATAAAATCTAAAGTTCTCTTGTAATTCTGCCAAAACAAATCCCACTTTTCTTTTGGAAAAGCCAATATTTCAAAAAAATAATCAGTAAAATCACGAAAAACACTTCTCATTAATGTAAAGGACCTCCTTTTGATTTTCTGATAACTATTTAAATTATATCAAAACTAACTCATAAAATAAAAAACCACCTTTTCTGAAGAAACGGAATTCCGCCTCTTAAGGATAGGTGGATGGTGCCGAGGGCGGGACTTGAACCCGCACGGACTAAAAGCCCATAAGATCCTGAATCTTACGCGTCTACCAATTCCGCCACCTCGGCGTATTAACTGCTATTCGTTTAAATTATACCACTACAAAGGAATTTTGTGAATACCTTTCGGGATATTTAATAATGTAACTTAGCATAATTATATATTAACTAAAAGAATGTTTGAGCGTTACTTTTTGTGTATTTAATATTCAATTGTAAATTTATAATTTTTAAAGTTGGGATTCTCTAAAAACCATAAACTTTAGAAATAAAATAATTCTAGATTTTCTAAAGGTAGTAAATCCAAAAAAACTTAGGGAGGTTGGATAAATTGGAATTAACGCAACTAATAAGGCAAGCGGCAAAAACTCTTGAAACGCCTTTTTTAGTGTTAGATACTACTTATGTGAAAGAAAATTATTACAAACTCAAAAATTCAATCAATGATGTCGAAATTTTTTACGCCGTAAAAGCTAATTCTCATACTAGTATACTAGAAACACTGAGAGATTTAGGAGCTTCTTTTGATGTTGCATCAAAAGGGGAAATAGAAAAATTAATGAACTTGGGAATTTCCACAAATAAAATGAGTTTTGGAAATACAATAAAGAAAGAAAAAGACATAAAATTTGCATGGGATAATGGAGTAGAATATTTTGCAGTAGATTCAGAGATGGAAGTCGAAAAGATTGCAAGAAATGCCCCGGGCGCAAAAGTATATGGAAGATTGTCAATGAGCTCAAATGATTCAGATTGGCCACTTTCGGGTAAATTTGGAACTGATGCCGATCATTTAATAGACATACTCAAATATGCAAAAAGAAAAGGTTTAATACCATATGGGGTATCTTTTCATGTTGGTTCACAATCATACAACAAATACAAGTGGAAGGAAGCAATTTTGAATGCTAGCGAGGTTTTTGAAAAACTTCACAAGCAAAAGATTGATTTAAAAATGTTGAATCTAGGCGGTGGTATTCCAGTAAAACATACAAAACCGGTGCCTGATGTAGAAGAAATTGGAGAAATAATAAATGAATCGATCAAAGAGTATCTTGGATGGGTGGAAGGCTTAAGGGTTTTATCCGAACCTGGAAGGTCCATGGTTGGTAACGCTGGAATAATTGCATCAAGAGTACTTTTAAGAAGTAGAAAAGGTACACAAAACTGGGTGTTTTTAGATACAGGAGTTTTTCACGGTTTGATGGAAACCATTGAAAATTTCAGGTATGAAGTGTTGGTGGAAGGCAAAGAGTATTCCGAAACAACAACTATGACTTTAGCTGGCCCTACCTGTGATAGTGTAGATACTATCTATGATGAAATTGAGTTGCCAATTAATATTGATTATAACGACATAGTATATTTTATCAATACTGGTGCTTACACCAACGAATATGCAACATCCTTTAATGGTATAGAGCCAATTAAAGTATACACAGTTGAAGATTTAGAAGCTTTATTAAAAGGCGAGATTATATTCATGGAAGAAGTACAAAGCTAATTGCGTAAATTTATTATAATAATATGATTATAAATAGATGCTGAAAAGCATCTATTTTTTTAAAATTAAATCCGATAAAATTAATCCATTTTAATAAATAATTATTAGGATATAGTATTCATTGAAATTAATATAAATATCAACACTAGTATAACTTAAGCGAGATCTTTGTTTTAAAGCTTCATTTGTTTAAATGTTGGATCGAAGTTTTTAAAATAAAGGATTTAAAAAATTATCAATTCACAATAATTTTCAAATAAGTTCATAGAAAAGAAATTGACAAAAGGTAGAGGGATATGATAAGATATACAACGCTGAAGGATGAAAGCGAAACTGAAGTATGTGAAT